>JBDRUF010000026.1 GCA_039801245.1 candidate division WOR-3 bacterium | reverse complement strand
AAACCACCAAGGGGGTAATCCCCGGCGTGGGGTCTGAAAAAGTGATAAATTCGGCTAAGTTATTTATCTTTCAAACTTAACCTGATTTTTCCCGAAATCCCCTTGTATACCTATAAGTATACAAACCCACCTATCCAAAACCCCATTTTTCCCCTTGACTTTTCAGGATTCTGGTGTATAATTAATATGCGGGTGGGCAGGAGAGAAATATAAGGAAAAGCGAGAGGCAAAGAAAGGGAAAGAATAGCAAAAAGGAGGACAAAGATGAAAGCAATTTGCCTTTATTTTCTTCTGAAATCGGGCGGTGAGACAAAGACCAGAAAACTGGTCTTGGTAGGGAGGTAAAAGATGCGTTACCTTTTGCTTCTATCGCTTTTTCTTTTTGTCCCCGTCACTTTCTCCCAGCAGCGATGGGAAAGAACATATGGCAGAGTGTCTTGTGATGCGGGTTTCTCAGCCCAGCAGACCTCTGACGGTGGCTACATCGTTGCGGGCTGGACTTACTCCGTTCCTCCATTTATTGCCTATGCTGTCTATCTTGTGAAGACCGACTCTTTTGGTGATACAATCTGGACAAGATGTTTGGGAAATCAATTTGTGAATATGGGATTCTCAGTTCAGCAGACAGCTGATGGCGGCTACATCGTTGCCGGGTACACAGGTCCTGGATACGTAGGACCTTATGATTTTTATCTTGTGAAGACCGACTCTTTTGGTGACACAATCTGGACAAGGACATATGGGGGAACAGAGGATGATATGGGGTCTTCGGTTCAACAGACCTTTGATGGCGGCTTCATCATCGCCGGAGGAACATCGTCATTTGGCGCAGGAGGGTATGATTTTTATCTTGTGAAGACCGACTCTTTTGGTGACACAATCTGGACAAGGACATATGGCGGAGAGGAAGCGGATGTTGGTTATTCGGTGCAGCAGACCACCGATGGCGGTTACATCATCGCCGGGGGAACAAGGTCTTTTGGCGCAGGAGGGGTTGATGTCTATCTTGTGAAGACCGACTCTTTTGGTGACACAATCTGGACAAGGACATATGGCGGAGAGGAAGATGATGATGCTCGCTCAGTGCAACAGACCACCGATGGCGGCTATATCGTTGCGGGCTGGACTTATTCCTTCAGCACAGGTGACTCTGCTGATGTGTATCTTATCAAGACCGATGCCAATGGCGACACTATCTGGACAAGGACATATGGTGGAGAAAAGAACGTGTGTGGCTACGGGGTTCAGCAGACCGCTGATGGTGGTTATATCATCGCAGGCTGGACTGGTATCTTCAGCACAGGTGACTCTGCTGATGTGTATCTTATCAAGACCGATGCCAATGGTGACACCATCTGGACAAGAACATATGGTAGTGCGTCCATACATGATTTGGGTTTCTCGGTTCAGCAGACCGCTGATGGTGGTTATATCATCGCCGGGCGCACATACACAGCTGGCGCCGGTGATGTCTATCTTATTAAGACCGACTCGTTGGGCTTGGTTTCTACCGGTGTGGAGGAACAAAGAACCAAGCCTCTGCCGAATCTCTTGCTTGATGTCTCACCCAACCCGTTCACCAAAACCGCAACCATCCGCTATCAACTTCCCTCTGCCACTCCTGTCCGCATTCTTGCGTTTGACATCACCGGCAGAACCGTTGCCACTCTCTTTGACCAGAACCAGCCTGCAGGCACTCACCAACTAATCTGGCAACCAAAAGGTCTTGCTCAGGGTATCTACTTCATCAAACTGCAACTGCCCGGTTTTATTACAACTGAACGCTGCCTGTATTTAAATCAGGAATAATCAGGAGGTGCATCCTTCGTTTCTCATCCATTAATCACCCCGATTCTATAAAAACTAAAAATAGGCGCGCAGCTGCAGGGAAAAATTGTGCTGAGCCGGTTTTTCCTTTCGGTCGGTAAAACTGTATCTGCCGCTGAGGGTGAAGATTTCACTTAAAAGATGCTCAAGTTCCAGCGTAGCCGCTGGCACCCGGCCCAAGGGCTGGGTCAAATCAACATCAAAGGGAAGATAACTGACATCAGCCCAGCGAAAGGTCATCCCGGCTTGGGTCCTTAACCTTGTGCCTTTGCCTAAAAACCAGTTCCTTGCCAGCCAGGCTTCGGTGGAGTTGAGATTGAATTTGCCCAGTTCCGGATAGGAAAATGGCTCGGCAATCTTTTTCAAGCCAATTGCCAGCCCTGTTTCCAGACGCAAGGTTGTGCCGATAACCGGCATAAAAGAGAAAAGCCAGCCCCTTTCCTCATAATCAATTTCACCAGAACTAAACCTGCGCAAAATATCAGCCCTTTCCGCACGCAGTTGCATCTCAATCTCAGGAATGCGCTCACTTCTCAGTTCTAAAAACTCCTGATTCCTGCTTGTCCGTTTGCCGGTGATGCGCAGGGTCCGGTCAAGGTTGAAATCACCTGAGGCACCAAGAGTTAGTTCAATGTTCTTAGTTCCTGGCTTTTCCGAACCCAGAGCCCCGAAACCCAAACTATGAACTATCAGGTTAAAACTGCCCGCCTCACTCAAAAGACCGGTATCAGCAGATTGCCTGTTATAGGCGAATGAACCAGAAAAATCAACCGGCTCAAAACCGGTGAATGAGCCTGAGCCATTAAGGGAAAAATCCCTTGCTGCGGCAAACCTGCCCAGATAAACCACCAACCGTTCATAGTCACCATCAGGGTCATAAACATAGCCACCGGTAATTGTGTCCAGGCGATAAGAGCCCTTGCCCGGTCCGACATAGCGAAACTGCTCATCCTTCAACTGCACCTGCCGATAGGACTGGTTCAAATCCAGACCAAGCCGCAAGCCGGAAAAGGGTGAGGAGGTTGCGTTCAATGTCCCGAAAAACCTCTGCCAGTTGTTTTCACTGGTATTTGTGTAACTTCTTCCCTGAAATCCGGCGATTCCTGAAAGACGCAAAATCTCCTTTAACTCTTGATTCAGTTCTAACTGGATACTCTGCGCTCTCCCTTTGTCCTGCCAGGCATCTAAGGTTGATGCCCTTCCGTCAAACATTGTCAGTTGCCCAGTCAGTCCCAGATCAAAACCAGCGCCTGGCTTCACCTTTCCACCTGCCAGATAGGTCCGGTTCAACTCCTTTTCTTTAACCTCCTGATTCCAACCGGCGCGGGGATAAAACCAGCCAATAGCCGGGGTAATCTCAGTATTTAAGGAACTGAAAGAGCCTGCCTTAAAACCTTCCAAACTGAACCAAGAGACCTGCAGGCTACCGCCAAGCCGGTTTATTGTTGTATCATCAAACCTCTGCAACCTGCCCAACTCGGTTTTCAACGCTAATATTTCTATTGGTTTTACCTGGAATAAAATCTCATCAAAATAATGTGCCTGCTCCCTTTTCGTTCCTGCCCAGCGATAGGAAAAGTCTATCTCAGGCGTGGCCCCAGGGAGGTTGAAATTTTGCTGTCTTGCCTGGTGACGAAATGACATCCCCAAGGGGCTCTTTTCCCAGTTAACACCAAAAGCAACCGCATTGGCATCTATCGCCGGTATATCTTTCGCAAAAAGGTTGACATTGTTGCGCCGGAAAGCACCTTCCAAAAATGCACCCAGCCCCTGGTAATTGAACCCGCCTTTGCCATAGGCAATGTCATCCTCTTTGGGCAAGGTAACTTTGAAACTGTCAACATAATTACCCATTCCCGGACCAACATAACGAAAGGCAATCAGGCTGTCGTCATAAACATAGGCACCCTGGGAATCACCTTTGAGGGTAAACCTTACCCGGTAATCACCTTTGCCCCTACCGGCAAACCGGTAATGTCCGTTCTCAAGGAGATAGTCACCGTTGCCCAAACCAACAAACTCGCCACCTGGTAGCCAGGCACGGCTGGTGTCATTACCTATCGTTTTTAGGAACTCCTTCTGCTCTGCGGTCAGGTCCTCACTCAGCATCGCTTGAGGATTGTCCTTCTCCTGAAAGAAACTCAAAGCCAGTTCAAAAGGAGCCGGCTGAATCCTTACCTCGCCACTGAAACCCTGCCGCTGATATTCAAAGGTGACAAACTGGAACTCCGCCTCAATTCTTTTGCGACTGGTGATGATATGACGGTTGGTGAAATATAGTTCGCCGGTTGAGTAGTCAATTGTGTAATCGGCATCCCAGCCCCTTGTCATTTTTCTGCCATCAAGATAAACCTGTTCAGTTCCCGGAACAATCTCTGCCCACCTGCCATCCGGTGCCAAAAGATACGGTCCCTGAACACCGTCAATCCCTGTTAGCGTAACCCTGCCAAACTCACCCCTTGGCTGGGCATATCCTGCCGACCCAGAGAAGATACCCTTTTCTCCTTTTAGCACTCCACCAAGCGCGCGCCGGTTGAGTGTGCCCAGACCTCCTGCATTTGCGCTAAGTTCAACATCACCAAAAACTCCTTGCCATCCCTTACCGCGCACATTTATCAAAATCCGGTCAAGTTCCTCCAATTCCAGGGTTGTTCCCTCGGGCGCAATCGGCGAACTCTGGTCAGAAAGTTCAGCCTCGATCTCGACATCCTCAACCCTGCCAAAGAGAGCGATTCTTGTTGCCTGGTTAATTCCTATCCCTTCGGCACTACCTATTGAAATTCCGAACGACTTGTCACCAGTAATGCGCCAAGGCGCTGATGTGTCTGAATCGGATGTATCCACCTTAAGGACAGTGACCAGCGTTTCCTCTGTTAAAACAGGTTGAGGTTGACGTCGAGGTTGAGGAGTCTTGGTTTTGTCAAAAAGCAGGCAACGGTAACGAATGTCCAATACCGTCATCTCAGGAGGTGGGACAAAAAAGACAACCTGTCCTTTTTCAGGGTCAAGATAATATTCGGACCGTTGCAACTCTTTTCCATCAGCAAGAATGGTATCACTTCCCAAGATTAGTATTGGCTGCACCTCATTTGTGTCAAATGGTTGAACCAGTTGATAAACGCCGGTTGCCCCATCCGCAATGATAACGTTGTGAAACCGCTCGCCAATCGGTTTACCGTTCATCGTTCGTAGTTCATAGTTTGAAGTTGGTGGTTTGAACCAAGAACTAATAGCCAAGAACCAAGAACTAAATATCAAGAACCCCAGCATCTATTTGCCGGGAAGAAGATAAAAGAGAATCCGTCTGGCACCATCCAAAATAACCAAACGGTTACCGATAACTGCAAGCGCCTGGGGATTCAAAGTGCCTTGGAGTTCGTAGCCTTGAATTGTTTTGTCTGCAATCACAAATAATACCGGTTCACCCCGGCGCATAACCATCGCCCTCCCCTTGCTGTCAGCGGCAAGAAGGTTGACCTCCATCGGAAGGGTTAGCGATTCGGTGATGATTCCTGCCCGATTAACCTTCACGAGCCGGTTCCTTTCTGCAAGGATCCCGAATATCCCTTCCGGGAAAACCGCCATCGCCTTAGGGCTTTTAATCTCGGTCCGGTCAAGGAATGCTCGGCTCTCGCCAAAAAGGGACTTCAGCCAGACCATTTGCCTTTCGCCATCACTAACCAGGACCTCACCAGGTGAGAATCCAGCCAGACCCTCAACCCGAACATTGTTGAGCCAAGCAGACATCAGTAGTTTGTCCTTTGCCAGCCGGTAAAGGGTCTTGTCATCATAAACATAGATATAGTAACGGTCAGCATAAATCCCTCTGGGTCCCACAAGCCTGATGCTCAATGGTATTGTTTCAACAATCGCAAATCCACTATCATATCCTAACACCCTTGCCCCAGAACCATCCAGCATCAGAACCTTGCTGCCATCAGCACAGATATCAACAACCTCACCGTTCAGTTCTATCCCTCCTGAAGACTCCAGGAACCCTTCCACCTTAACCGGCATTATTTTACCTGTACCGCGACAGCCGATACCAAGAAGTAATATCGATAGCAAAATTGCAAATTCACGCACAATCAATTGTCTTATACCCCTCATCTTTTGTCAAGCACAGGATGGAAGGTTAGATTTGACCTGCTTATCCTTTTTAATAAAATCCAAGCGGTGCTAATATTTGCTGTTTTCTCAATTGCCCTTTCACCACCCATTGGTGTTCGGGCAAAGGATGTCCCCAATGACGAAGGGGGGAAGATCCTTGTCATCTGGGAATGCGCACCGGAACCGGAAATCATCGGCTATCGCATCCTAAGGCAAGAAGAGGGTTCAGCGGAATGGGAGACCCTTGCCTTTGTTGGGAGGCTGACCAACCGCTACACTGATGACGAAGCCAAAAACAAGGTTAAATACCGTTATCAGGTTCTCGCCTGTTCAGAAACCGAATCCGCCTGTTCTGCGCCTTCAGAATGGACATTTTGCATTCCCCAGTGGTTTGATACCACCACCTTGCCAGCTCTTGTCGGCACCCTGGTCTTGAGCGTTATCTTTGTCTATTTTCTTAACCGGGCGAAAAGGGACAAAAACCTTTTTATCAGGCGCATTGCCGGCTTAGATGCGGTAGAAGAGGCTCTTGGCAGGGCAACCGAAATGGGCAGGGCAACGCTTTACGTCCCCGGGCTCTCATCAATGGCTGATGTTGCCACCATCGCCTCCCTCAACATCTTAGGTGAGGTCGCCAAAAAGACCGCTCAGTTCGGCACACCGTTGATTGTTCCTGTGGCTGACCCGATTGTCTATACCGTTGCCCGCGAGGTTGTTAAGGAATCATACACAACTGCGGGCAGACCCGATGCCTTTCATCAGGATATTGTGTTTTTTGTCACCGACCAGCAGTTTGCCTTTGCCGCTGCGGTTGATGGGATTATGACCCGGGAGCAACCGGCAACCAACTTCCTCATCGGGATGTTCTGGGCAGAGTCATTAATCCTTGCCGAGACCGGTGCCTCAACCGGCGCCATCCAGATTGCCGGCACTGATGCCATTGCCCAGTTGCCATTCTTTATCACCGCGTGCGACTACACCCTGATTGGCGAGGAGCTTTATGCTGCCAGCGCCTATATCTCGCGCGAGCCTATCCTGTTAGGCGGAATCAAGGGCCAGGACTACTCCAAGGCGCTTATCACCATCCTCATCGTTCTCTTCACCATCCTTGCCTTAGGATTCAATCTGCCGGTTCTGAAATGGTTATAAGATTATGAAGCGGCGTATCCCTTTGCTTATCGTCCTTTTAACCGGCATCTTTGGTGCGGTTGCCTTTTTTGTACCCCATCCTGCAATTCGCGCGGCTGATGAGACGATGCGCAACGATGTCCAGCGCATCATCGCCGCATTCAGTCTGGTCCTGGGTGTTGGCTCGATTGTTCAGCACCACCTTTTAAAAATAAAACGGAAGGCGCAGTTCTATCCCTACAGTTACATCACGATTGTTGCGATGGTCATCACCGCCATTATCGGTCTGTTCGGCGGTATTGATGTTGCCCGCCCTGGGATTCTGCCAACAAAAATTGGCAGCTTCTCCTTCCATATTCAGACGGTCTACTCCAATATGATGGTGCCGCTCGCTGCCACAATGTTTTCCCTTCTTGCCTTCTTTATGTCATCGGCTGCCTATCGGGCGTTCCGCGCCCGCAACCTTGAGGCAACCCTGCTTTTGCTCGCTGCGTTTATTGTGATGCTCGGTGCGGTGCCACTGGGCAGGATAATTCACCGGCAGCTACCGGCATTCGCCGAATGGATTCTTGCGGTGCCCAACACCGCTTCTAAGAGAGGGATTCTTTTTGGTGTGGAGTTGGGTGTGCTTGCCACCTCGCTGAAAATTATCTTGGGGATTGAACGGGGCTGGCTCGGAGGCGGAAAATGAGCGCCCAGAGGGAAAATATTTTCATCCGTTTGCAAAGAATTGACCGGCGCTATATTTATTTAATACTCTTTTTGGTGATATTGATGCCGTTGATTTTCCCTTTCAAGATTCAGCCCAAACCAACCCCGCCGGTTGAACAGCTCTTTAACTACATTGACACAATGCCGGAAAACAAGGCACTGGCAATCTCGGTTGACTTCACCCCTGACACCCGCGCCGAGCTGCAGCCGATGGTTGTTGCCTTATTGCGCCATGCCTTTGCCACGAAACGCCGGGTGGGAATTCTGACGATGATGGTGTATGGTCTGGGTTTGGCTGAGGAGGCGATTCAGCAGGTTACCGCTGAGTTCAACGCCAATGCCAAAACCCATGAGGATTCGGTCATCTACGGTGAGGACTATGTGTTCTGGGGCTGGACAACGCCACTTTTGACCGTGATGCTCGGAATGGGCGAGCGCATCACCAATGTCTTTCCGGTTGATTACTACGGTAACAGGACAGAAACCCTGGCGATAATGCGTCACATCAAGAACTACGATGACATCGGTATCCTTGTTACCATCGCCGCATCCGCGCTCCCCCGCTCTTGGATTAATTATGCCCAGGTTCAGTTCGGTGTTAACTTGAGTTGCGGCATCACCGCGGTCTCGGCTGCGGACTTTTACCCCTATGTCAATTCCGGGCAGTTTATCGGTATGCTTGCCGGCATGAAGGGGGCTGCCGAATATGAGCAACTGGTTGCCGAGCGGATGAAGAAACAGGGTATGGAATGGGCATTGCGCAACCGGGGCACCGAGGCGATGTCATCCCAGACCGCAGCCCATCTTGCCATTATGGCATTTATCATCATCGGCAACATCGCCTTTTTTGCCACGAGGAGGAAAAGGAAATGAACATCTCCTCTGACCCCTGGGTCTGGATTGCCGCCATCCTCACCCTTGCCATCTTCTCATTCCTTTATAAAGAAAACCCCTTTTACCGGTTTGCCGAGCACCTGTATGTTGGCATCGCCAACGGCTATGCGATAACCTTTTACTGGCACCGCATCCTTGTGCCCAGCCTTTTTGACCGGGTTGGTGCCGCCTCAACCCCGCTCTCAACCAAAATCTGGCTTATTGCCATTGCCATTATCGGTGCGCTTTACTTCACCCGCTTCATCCCCAGAGTCTCCTGGCTCGTTCGCATCCCGATAGCGATTGTCCTGGGCTATGCCTCTGGTGCATCAATCCCACGCGCCATCTCTGGTGAAATCATCAGACAGTTAAAGGCAACCATTATCACCCGTGCCTCATTTGCCAACTGGCAGAACGGTCTCTGGGCGATAGTCATCCTCTTAGGCGTGATTGCCACTGTCAGTTACTTCTTTTTCTCCACTGAACGCAAGGGCGTGCTAAAACCATTGAGTTATGCCGGCATCATCTTCATAATGATTGGCTTTGGCGCATCATTCGGCTATACGGTGATGGCGCGCATCTCCCTCTTTATCGGCAGGCTCCAGTTTCTCTTATCCGACTGGCTCGGTCTGATAAAATAGCCCTTATTAAATTCAACATCTAACTTTACCTCAGCGCCTTTGTTGCGCTCCTGATAGTTGTGTCTGATACGATGATGGAAATTGCCATTAAGAGGGTCTGCAGGGCGGCATTCCTAACTGTTATACCAGGGATTGTTGATAGTGCCATAGAAATGGTGTGATGTGCGGATTAAGAAATCGCCCTGAGTATAAGAGAGAAAAGGCTCTGAAGGGCAGCCATAGCCAGGCATAAGGATATGCTCTTAAGGGCTTAATGGTAAGGGGTAAAGGGGACAATAAGGGGGATGGTAGGGGGGACTGTCCCCGGGATGACCCCTGGGCTGGTCACTGACCGGGCTTCTGGCACCTTATCTAACAGGAACTTTAATAAAAACCGCCCCTTGCGGGGCGGTTTGACCGAGCCGAAAGGAGGCGTCTACCTATGCGGGCAGCAATCCGGTTCCATCGGTCCCAAATGATGCCGATACATCTGCCTGAACCTTTTCTGCAGCCGCTGTCTCATACCTTTACCCGGTCCAATCCCCTGAATAAACCTCTTTCGCTGCTCTGGTGTCAGGATTTTGTAAATCTCAATCTTGTGATTGACATTTGCCAGTTCCAGTTTCGTGCGCAAATCAGCAATCTCCTTTACCTTTGCCACAATCGCCTTGGTATCAAGTTTGTCCCTCTGCCAGAGCCCAGCCAGTTCCAGTTCCTTAATCTTGATGTCGGTCTCAATCGGCATAACCTCTTTTAGGTGCTTGATACGCAAAGCCTGAATTTGCTCCTTCTGCTCATCGCTCAGGTTGGGTAATCCCATCATTCCCATTGGCGGCATCGGCAGTCCTTCGGGCTCTGATGGTTTTTGTGCTGGCTCTTGCGCAAGTAAGCCGCCAATAAAGATTATAAAAACGCTCAGTGTAAGAACCATCCCTTTACCCTTTAATGGATATTTCATTCAATCCTCCTTTTAATATTTAGGTTGCCTTATTTTCCATCTTGGCGGGCGATGTCTTGGTCCAGGAGGCGCAGGGTGATGTGGACCTTCGGTCATCTCGCACCATCGCCGCCTTAACCTTTCCCTTTCTTCAAAGGGCAAGACCATTCCGGTCTTTCTTGCGGTCTCATAGACCAAAAGGTTCATCTCCTTGTGAATCTCGCCAATGCGACCGAGCGTCTGTTCCACCGCAGCCGTTTCCGGCTCCTCCTCAAAAATCAGGCGTGCCAGTTGCTGTCTTGCCCGCCAGTATTCAATGCGCAAGGAGTCCATCCTCTTTTGGTGCTCGGTGAAAATCGGCTCCATCCGTGCTGGTGCCATCATCTTCAGCCGCCGGAAAACCCCAAGCCGTTTCTGTCTCATCCGATAGCGCCGATAGGCAAATGTGGTGATTGCTGTTAAGTTCAGTGCCAGCGATACCGCAAGGATGATATACAACCAGCGACTTCTCATCACCTGGCTCCGTCGGTGAATGCAAACAGCTCTTCAATTGAGGGTTCGGCATTGAGCGTGGCGATCTCCTGACTGATGCCGTTATTTTGGGCAAGATTGGAGCCAAGGAACAGCCCCAGCCCGATCCCAAGGAGAACCAAAACCGCCGCTCCTGCCTGATAGACAAGCCGCCTTGCCCAGACCCATTCCTTTTGATCATTCAGTTCCCTTATGCGCGCAACTGTTCGGGTGAGAAAATAGGGTGAAAGTTCGGGTACGCTCACCGAACTCAGAAGTTCTCTGTCCGCCTTAAGACCTGCAAGTTCGTTCCTGCAATCCGAACACTGGGTAAGATGAGCCTCCAAATCAAGTTTAGCCTTACCCTTCAACTCACCATCAAGGAAACTTGAGAGCATTCTTTTAACCTTGGCGCATTTCATCTTCATAAAATTAGACCCCTTTCCCTCTTTTTTCCTGCGTCTTTTATATCTTCCCCTTTTCTCTTGCCGATGCCAGAAACTGCCTCAGGTTTGCCCGGGCGCGCACCAGAAGGGAATCAACCGCGCGCACCGACCTTTTCATCACCGCGGCAATCTCCTTGTAACTCATTTCCTCATAAACAGATAGCACAATGGCGGTGCGCTGGTCAACCGGCAACCGCAAAAGCGCCTCTTTGACAACTTCCTCCCGTTGTTTCTGCCTGAAGGTCTCTTCAGGCTGGTTTGCCTCTGGTGCTGGTAGCAACTCGGTCAGTTCTTCGGTCGGCTTTTTTCTGGTTCTGAAATTTAAGGCGAGGTTCATCCCGATGCGGTAAAGCCAGGTCTTGAACCCGCTCTTACCCTTGAAGCCCTGAAGCCCCTGCCATGCCCTGACCCATGCCTCCTGGGCAAGCTCCTCAGCATCATCCCTGTTATTGACAATCCGATATATAAATGAAAAAAGCCCCTCTTGGTGGTGCTTGATTAACTCCTCAAATGCGGCTAAATCCCCCTTTTTAGCCTTTAAGACCAGTTCCTTTTCATCCATTCAGGTTTAATCTTTTCTTACCAGCACCAACTTGGCGATAAGGGGACCATTTGCTGCCTGCAGCCGGCAGAAGTATGTTCCTGCGGGTACCGCCCTGCCCTTATCATCCCTCAGGTCCCATTTGACAAAACCCGAGCCTGCCTTCTCATTTTTCTCAATCAGCCTCCTGACCAGCTGCCCTGTCGAGTTATAAATATTGAGTCTAACCCGGCCTGGCTTTGGCAGATAATATCTTATCAATGCATCCCGATGCGCTGGTACCGGCTGGATTAAAAGTTCAGAAAAGGCAAAATCAGGAACAAATCTTTGCCTTGCAATCCCGGTCTGCACCTGATAACCCACCTCTTCGTATTCAACCTCTGCCGAACTTACCGTATCCCTTTTCCTGACCTGAATAAAGGAATACTCATTCGGGCTGGTGATGGCAATTGGACCGTGAAAATTCTGCCAGTTGTCCCACTTAATCACGCCGACATCATCAAACCAGACCCTTGAAACTCCGGAGTCCGGACCCGCACTTTTCAGCCAGAGGTCAAAGTAAAGCCCGTTTGTTGGGGGCGTAATACCTCTGTGCTGAAATTGCCAGTCAAATGTGCCGTTAAGTGGAGTAGCAAGGCTGCAGGCTTTAACAGGGGTGCCGCCAACCCGGGTGGTATAGCAGTTAAGTGATAGATTGATATTTCTGCCATTTTCTGCCTTAACCCAGCCATAAACCGCCAAATCGCCTGAATCCTGGGGCAAGACCATCCGCTCCTCAAGGTTGGTGACAATTGTGCCGCTCCTTGCCTGACGCCTTTGACACAATGACCTCTGGCCGCGGAATCTCAAGGTGTCATAAAACTCATCCACCTGATTCAAGAGCCACATCGTTGCCCCCTCACTTTCCATATTGCCAAACCAGACCAAGCCCCTTCCCAATCTGAACTGCCATTCACCTGCTGGGGTGATATTTAAGAGCCTGGAAACATCACCCCAGGGGTTCAGCCGCAAAGGCGCAGACGCGAACCAGCCTGAATCCGGCTCAAGTTCAAAAGTGACCTGAAACCGTTCGGTCTCTCTATTAAGATTGAATGTATCCAGAACAACCTCTGCCTTAACGCTTTCCCGATTCACAGCCAGATAGGTGTTCATCTCCCTTGACAGACGCGCAAGATGGCGCAAAATAAAAACACCCAGCTCACCCTCTGCCCTTTTGGGAATGTAGTCGTCAATAAAAACCGGGACCAAAAGGAACCGATAAAAACCCCGGTTGTCCAAAAGACCATTCAAAATCACCGAGGGGTAGGTTTCAGGATACTCCTGGTCAAAGGCAAAATTACCCAAGGAATGGGCAATCACCTTGCCCTGATAGACCTCAATCCCCTGCAAGATATGGGGGTGATGGCAAACAATCAGGTCCGCGCCACTTTCAATAACCCTGCGCCTGACTTCTCGCTCCCCCGCGCTCGGTCTTTCTGACCAGGGGAAATACCACTCATCATCAGATTGCTCGCTGGGTGTTTCATTATACTCCTCACCGGAATGCAACTGGACAATCACAAAGTCGCTCACCGCCTTTGCCTGCCTGATTCCCTGAAAAATCCTGAAGGTGTCCTCCTCGGCAAAGCCGGGCTTGTTATAACCGGCATTGAGATAGGGCTGATAATTGTCATACTGACCGGTGCGGTCGCTATAACAGAGAAAGCCGAGGTTCTTTCCGGACTTGACGAGAAACACCGGCAGAAATGCCTCGTAGGAGTTTGCACCGGCACCTGAATATCTGATACCTGCCGAATCAAGCACCCGCTGGGTCTCTATTAGCCCTTCCAGCCCGTAGTCAATGATGTGGTTGTTTGCCAAAGAGACAACATCAATCCCGGCAAACTGAAGACCACGCACATTTGTCGGTCTGCCCCGGAAGACAATCGGCTTGGTCGGATGGGGTGTGCCGGTGTCTGTCAATGGGCATTCAAGATTGGCAACCGTGATATCCGCCCAGTCACCAAGATAGGGCTTGATCTGTTCAAAAACACCTTCAGGTCCTATGGAGTCAATTATCCCGCCGGGCAGTTCGTACCTCCTTGCCAGCATCACATCACCGACAAAGTTGAACCTCAAAGGGAAACTTGTCTGACCGGTCTCAACCCGCACCCGGCAGGAGTCCCTTCCCTTCCTTTTAGTTGAATCGCATACCTCCAAAAGCACGGTAAACTCGTGGTCATCGCTGACAAAATAGGTGTGAACCGGACAGGAGTCATTACTCGTGGAATCATCGCCAAAAGACCAGAAGTAAAGATGCCCTCTTGAATCCGGGTCGGTAACCCGGCTGTAAAAATGGACGGTGATGCTGAAACTGCCATCTCTGTTATCCCTTTTTCCCTCCTCCTCATACCAGATTTCCACAACCGGTGCTACTGGCAGGTCGGCGCTGATATTCAAAATGTCATCAAAGTATATCACCCCTTCCTGAACGCTGTCTCGGTCATTGATAAACACCAGCCTGTTAACCGCGGTCAGATGTCCGAACCTTGAGAGCCAGTCCTCGCCCACCGGCAACTGATATTTATTCCAGACGCCCAACGGAAATGCGCCCTGATAGACCGTAATCCATCTCTCTGGGTCAACCTTTTCTGAGCCGGCAAGGGAATAAAGCAGCGTCTCGCCCGAACCAATCAAACCGAACCCCTGAATCTCGCCCTTGGTCGCAACATAGGCGGCAACTTCAAAAACGGTGCCGGTGTCCAGTTCTACCGGTGCAATCTCTTTTATCTTCCAGGTATTGCCGAAAACCTTCAGGGCATAACGGGAGTTGTTATGGGTGATGAGAGAGTCAAGACACCAGGAGTCCGGTTCGCAATCCTCACCCGGAAAGGAGAAAAGTTCCAAAACACCGGACTCAAAATCCTCAATCGTATCCGCAATAACCGGCGCCTGCCCGCCAAAATTAGAGAGGGTTATTATCGCAATCAGCAGATTCATCGCCAGTTTAACTTGACAGCCACTTCAGCATATCACATCTGCAACCGGTGTCAACCATCAGAAGGATTTATTCCCTCAGAAAGCCGTTCGGGAGTCGGGCTTCAACTGTCTTTGAGCGCCGTTTTTACCTCCTCCTGAAAACCATCCTTATCAAGGACAAAGGCTTTTATCAGTTTGGCGTTGACAACACAGTCGCCATAATCGGCATTCCTTTTTCGAACAAAATCGGGCTCAAGGGAGATATCAACATAGTCAATGGGCACCTTGCTATCAACCTCCCTGATATAGCGCTCCATCCTTTTCAGGAAAAAGGGATAGGCGGCAGGGCAGTTGTTTGGACCGCAGAATATCAGAACCCTGCCCTTGTCCTCAGCCTGCCCCTGATAATTACGCGGTATTTTGGTCTTGGGCTGATAAACAAACCCCTCTTGCAAAGAGAGGAAAAGAATGTTACGGTCATCTCCCACGGGTTTAAAACCCTTATGGGTAAAGAAATCCCGGGCAGACAGTTGCCCTTCGGACTCGCCGGGAAATGGGTGAACAATCAGACCCTTTGCGGGCCTATTTTCAAACCAACGAATGGGCTTTTTCATCTCCTCAATCAGTGCCCCAAGGAGCGCATTCCCCGCACCCTTGCGCCAGAACCTTTTTTCATGGACATAGATACAGTCAATCTCAACAACCTCCTGTTCAGGCAAGGGGTGGTATTGAATCATTCCCGCCGGGGTTTCATCAATATAAGCCACCTTGGCAAAAGAGCCGATTCTCTCAAGCATCTTTACCGCCCAGGTCCTTTTCTCCTCAATACCCCTTTGCCAGTCCGGGTCATTTCTCTTTTCCTCAGGGACACACACCAGGCACAAATCAATGATATTTTCTAAGCTAACATCCTTAACTTCAACCGATGCCATTTTCCTTCACCCTTATTTTTCAGAGGAGGATAGCAACTACATCCCGATTGTCAAACAGACAGCATTTCTGCACATTGGGGATAGGGCTTGCCAGTTTTGGCAGATAAAGAGTTTAAGTTATTAACCAGCAATGGGTTGGCGGTTTGAGCCCGCTTAAATTTTCCGGAAAGGGGTAGGTCCTCCCCACCATCCCCGTAGGGGAAAGGTTGAGGCTGAGGCAGAGGTTTGGGATTTTTCGTTGACTTTTGAGCCGGTTTTCTCTAACCTTTTTTAATTATGGCAGAAACTAAATCCTTGAAATCCGGTTCGGTTTGCCTTTTGAGTGAGCGTCCAGATGAAGGTCTATAATACCCTGACAAGGCAGAAGGAGGAGTTTGTGCCGGTTGTGCCGGGCAGGGTGAAGATTTACACTTGCGGACCTACCGTTTACTGGTTTGCCCATGCTGGCAATTTCCGTGCCTATATCTTTGCCGATACCCTGCGCCGGGTTTTTGAGTATCTGGGTTTTGAGGTTCTACAGGTGATGAACATCACCGATGTCGGACATCTGACAACCGATGATGAGTCGGGTGAGGATAAACTTGAGGCGGGCGCAAGAAGGGAGGGAAGGAGACCAGAGGAGATTGCGCGGTTTTATGAGAATGCCTTTTTTACCGATGCCCAAAAGTTGAACATACTGCGACCTCATATTGTCTGTCGGGCAACCGAGCATATAAAGGACATGATTGAACTTATCAGGAGGATTGAGGCGAACGGGTTTACCTATCGGACAAAGGTTGGATTGATATTTGACACCGGTAAGTATCCTGATTACTGGCGTCTGGGCAGGTTGAACCTTGATGAGCAAAGGGCGGGTGCAAGGGTTGAGGTTGACCCGGAAAGAAGGAATCCGTCAGATTTTGCGCTGTGGATAACAAATCAGCCCAGGCATCTGATGCAGTGGGATTCGCCCTGGGGCAGGGGCTTTCCTGGCTGGCATATTGAATGTTCGGCAATGTCAATGAGGTATCTGGGTGAGGAGTTTGACATCCACACCGGCGGGATTGACCATATCCCGGTTCATCATACGAATGAGAGGGCGCAGAACTTTGCCGCAACCGGCAAGGAGGTTGTCCGCTACTGGCTGCACAACGCCTTTTTGCAGGTTGGCGAGGCAAGGATGGGCAAGTCTGAGGGCAATATCATAACAATTTCCGAACTTGAGAAACAGGGGTTTGAGCCGCTTGCCTTTCGGTATCTTTGCCTTACCGCCCATTATCGGATGCCGTTGAACTTTACCTCAGAGGCGCTCATCGCTGCGCAGAACGGGCTGAAAGGCTTGCGCGAGTTGGGGCTGAATGCCCAGGGCTGGGAGGAAAAGAGCGGTGATGATGACTGGATTCTTAGGGCAAAGGCAGATTTTAAGGCGGCGATTGAGGATGACCTGAATTTGCCCCAGGCTTTGGCGGTTGTGTGGAACTTAGTGCGGGAGGGAAATAAAAGGCAGGACAGAAGGGCGTGGGAGACACTGAAGGATTTTGACCGGGTTTTGGGGCTGGGGCTAAAGGATTTAACAGAGGCAGATGCTCCAAGAGAGGTTAAGGAACTGGCAGAGAGAAGGGAGATGGCAAGGAGGGCAAAGAACTGGAAACTGGCAGACGAGTTGCGCAATGAGATTTTCAAGCGGGGCTGGATTATTGAGGATACCAAGGATGGGTGGCGGTTAAAGCGTGCTTGACTTGGGGCTGGGTTTGTGCTATTATTAAGACTGAATGGGCCCTTAGCTCAGGTGGTAGAGCACTGTGCTGATAACGCAGGGGCCAGTGGTTCGAGTCCACTAGGGCCCATTTTGTCTTTACTATGAATCGCCGGACGCTGATTTTTGTCATCATTGTGGCGGTGCTGGTTACTTTAATAACCAGCCTGCTGACCGTGGGCTTATTTGTTGCCGGTCTGAAAGAGGATTTCCCTTCACCAGGGGGCAGGGCGCTGGGCTACATCACCATTGAAGGCACGATTACCGATTCCAGGGAGACGGTGCGGCAGTTGCGCGCAATGGCAAAGAACCCCTTGGTAAAAGGGATTTTAATCCGGGTGGAAAGCCCTGGTGGCGGGGTAACCGCAGCCCATGAGATTTATTCAGAAATCAAGCGCATCCGCACCCAGGGCAAGCCGGTGGTGGTGTCAATGGGGACGGTGGCGGCTTCGGGCGGTTATTATGTCTCCACCCCGGCAAATTTGATTGTCGCCAATCCCGGAACCTTGACCGGTTCAATCGGGGTGGTTATGGAGTTGCCGATTATCCGTGGTCTTTTGGATAAAATCGGGATGAAGGTGGAGGTGATAAAGTCAAAAGAGGCAAAGGATATCGGTTCGCCTTTTCGGGAAATGACCGAAACCGACCGGCGGCTTTTGCAGGGGGTGGTGAGTGATGTCTATGAGCAGTTTCTTGAGGTTGTCAGCAAGGAGCGGCAGATACCGCTTGACAGTTTGGAGAAGATTGCCGATGGCAGGATTATGACCGGCAGGCAGGCAAGGGAGTTCGGGCTGGTTGACAGCCTGGGGACACTTGAAGATGCCAAGCGCATCTTAGCCGAGATGTGCGGTATCAAGGGCGAGCCCCGGTTGATAAAACCGCGACCGAGACTGCCATACATTTGGCGCAGATTTTTTGAGGAGGCAAGTGAGCGCCTTTTCGGCGCAATAGAGTTCCCGAGGATTTCTTACCGCTGGTTTTGACGCCTCAGCCAGTTGGCTTGGTGGCGGCGCGGAGAAGCCGGCGGCATTTGGTCAAGAGCGAATGAGCCTCTCTTAAGTTCGCTTCAACATCGCGGATATTTTCCGACTGTTTTGCCTTTTCTATCAGTGTGCGCGCATCGTTCAGGTTTGTTTCTGCCTGGCTGAGCAATTCGGCATTGGCTGGTGGTAAAGGGACGGCACGCGCCTGAGCCAGTTTGGCGGTAAGTTCGTTTATCGTCTTTTCATCCCGTTCAATCTGAAGCCTCAGGTCGTTGATAGTGACCTTTTTCTGGGGAGTTTTGCCGCTGAGAACAAGAAAGATAACCCCGGCGACAACTACAACCCCAACAACTGCCCAGATAATAAACCGCAGTTTCATTAAAACTCCTTTTGGGGCCTGCCCGACTTGGGCAAGCCCCATTATTCATATTAAGCGACTATTCTCCTTTGATTGCTATTCTCTTCAGTCTCCGCAGTTCAGCAATGTAGTCAACAATCTCATCCCTTTTTTGAGTAAGCTCGTCTGGGTCGGTCAATTTCTGGAACTCCTCAATATCGGTCCTTACCTTCTGCAGGATTTCCTGCCCGCGAGCAGCGTTTTCCCCGGATAAGCGGGAGATGTAAGGGGTGAGTTTATCAATCTCCCTTGTCCACCGAGCGACGTCTTTGGGGATGTCCTCAACTTCCACAACCCGCTTACCCAGTTTTGACTCCTGCTGACGGGTCCGAATTATCCAGACCCCAAGGACAATAACGGCAACGCCGAGAATCACATATAGTATGATTCTACCTGTCGGGATTTTTGCCATTGTTCCTCCTTATCTGTTTATTATGGTTTTACTGTCTGCCGGCGGATTTTGTGCTGAACCAACCCGGCCGCAACAGTGTTTGTATTTTTTACCTGAGCCACAAGGGCAGGGTTCGTTTCTCCCCACCTTTGGTGTTTGGCGCCGAACCGGTGTTGCTGCTGAAGTTGACGATACCGGCTTTGCCTCACCGGTTGTTGCCTCGGGTTTGTAGGCACGCACCCTTGCCGGGCTGCGCGGGCTGAGCCGGTCCTCGCCACTCCGGGGGTCAACCCGGAAGAGAATCCTCAGTGCATTTTGATAAAACTCCTGCATCGTCTCACTGAAGAGCCGGAATGACTCCTGTTTGTATTCAACCAAAGGGTCCTTCTGACCGTATGCCTGCAAGCCAATGCCTTCTCTAATGATGTCAAGCTGATGGAGATGGTCGCGCCAGGCTTCGTCAATAGTATGAAGAAATACCCGGCGACACCATTCCGGAAATCTTTCACTACCGATTTCTTGTGCCAGTTCCTGATAGCGCTGACGGGCAAGGTGGGTGAGCCGCTCTTTGAGTTCTTCGCGGTCAAAATCAGCTCGCTGTTCGTCGGTGACGACGATGTCGGCAAGAAAGGTCTTGAGCAACTCGGCGCGCAAACCCTCCCAATCCCAATCAAGCGGATTGCGACTGTCACCGGTAAAGCGCTGAAGGAGTTGTTCAAGAAACGGTTCGAGGATTTCCTCAAATACCTTTGTGAGGTCCGGCTCTTTTAAGATGGTGTCACGCAGGGAATAAACAACCTCACGTTGCCGATTCATAACATCGTCGTATTCGAGAAGGTGGCGCCGAATTTCAGCATTGCGAATCTCAACCCGTTTCTGGGCGTTGGCGATGACCTTGGTGACCAGGCGGTTTTCAACCGGTTCATCCTCCTTTGATGCCCAGCGGTCCATAATTGCTGCCATGCGGTCGCTGCCAAAAAGGCGCAAGAGGTCATCCTCAAAGGAGAGGAAGAAACGGGACGAACCCGGGTCGCCCTGCCTGCCCGAGCGACCGCGTAACTGGTCGTCAATGCGGCGTGCCTCGTGCCGTTCGGTACCAATAACATAAAGTCCGCAGGGCACCTCTTGATAACACCTCCCCGGCTGTTCCTCCCAGTAGGCGCATTTGCCATCACCGGAGATAAGGTAGCAGCGTTCGCCCTTGACAACACCTTTGCCCAATTTTATGTCGGTGCCGCGTCCGGCCATATTGGTGGCGATGGTTACCGCGCCCGGCTCGCCGGCATGGGCGATAATCTGGCTCTCCGCCTCGTGGTTTTTCGCATTGAGAATGGCGTAGCGGATGCCAGTCGGTCGTAAGAGCCGGTCGAGCTCTTCTGAAGCCTGGACCGAGGTGGTGCCAACGAGAATCGGTCTGCCCAATTTGTGCCATTTGACGATTTCGTTAACCACCGCCTGATACTTTGCCTTGCGGGTGCGGAAGACCACATCCGGATAGTCAATTCGGCGCACCGGCGCATTGGTTGGGATTTCAATCGCCTCAAGTTTATAGACATTGTAAAGTTCGGCAGCAATACTCATGGCGGTGCCAGACATACCGGCAAGTTTTTTATACATGCGGAAGTAGTTCTGGAGGGTGATGGTGCCAAATGTCTGGGTTTCCTCGCGCACCTGGACCTGCTCCTTTGCCTCCAGCGCCTCGTGCAGACCGTCGGAAAAACGCCTCCCCGGCATCAGCCTGCCGGTGAACTCATCAACAATCACCACCTGGCCGTCAGGGGTAACAACATAGTCAACATCCTTTTCAAAAAGGGCATAGGCTTTTAATAACGCAGCGATATTGGCAAGCCTTTCGCTCTTTTCCGCATACTGGCGATAGGTTTCCTCCTTGTGCCGGGCGCGTTCCTGCGGAGTGAGGCTTGGGTCAACATCCCATTTTGCCAGTTCGGTGCTGAGGTCGGGTAATATGAAGAAGTTGGGGTCGTGAGGTGAAAGGGCAGCGCGGCCTTTTTCGGTCAGGTCAACCGAGTGGTCGCGCTCATCAATGACAAAGAAAAGTTCCGCATCAATCTCGTGCAGCCTTTTGTCCCGGCGGAGGATGCCATCTGCCTGGTCAATCGCCCTTTTCACCCCCTCCTCCTGCTGAACCCGCAGGAGCCTTTTATTTTTCGGTGACCCACGCAGCGCCTGGAGGAACTTTACCGCGGCTTCAAAGGTCTTGCCCTGCCGATAGAGCCTCTGCCCCTCTTCAACGATTCGGTCAACCAGCCGGTCCTGCTCACGGAAAAGGCGGCTTACCAAAGGGACGAGCTCCTGAAGTTGCTTCTGCTTGGAGAAGCCGACAGGACCGGAGATGATTAAAGGGGTACGCGCCTCGTCAACCAGAATGATGTCAACCTCATCAATGATGGCATAGTGGTGACCGCGTTGAACCTTGTCCTCCCATCTGAGCACCATGTTGTCGCGCAGGTAGTCAAACCCGAATTCGTTGTTGGTGCCATAGGTGATGTCGCAGGCGTATTGTGGTCTACGTTCATCTGGCGTCATTCCCGCCTGAATGTAGCCAACGGTCAAGCCCAAGGATTCGTAAATCGGTCCCATCCACTCCCGGTCACGCCGCGCCAGGTAGTCGTTGACCGTAACCAGATGGCAGCCCTTTTTCTCAAGGGCGTTGAGATATAAGGGCATTGTTGCCACCAGGGTCTTGCCCTCACCGGTCTTCATCTCCGCAACCTTGCCTTCATGGAGGACAATTGCGCCGATTAACTGGACATCAAACGGCACCATATCCCAGGTGATTTCCTGGTTGGTCACGGTCCAGCGTTTACCAACAAGCCGGCGGCACGCCTCCTTAACCAAAGCAAATGCCTCGGGTAGAATGTCGTCAAGCGGTTCGCCATCCTTGATGCGGCTGATAAACTCCTCGGTCTTTTTCGGTAAATCGGCATCAGCGAGCGCATGATAGGTTTCGTAGATCGCATTTATTTCTGCCACCTTTTCCCGGAGGCGCCTGACCTCGCGCTCGCTCTTGGATGGTATTAACCGCTTCAGGACATCAAGCATGCAACTTAATTTTAACAGCGAATAAATTGCTTGTAAAGTGAAAAATCATCAGGTAAGACGGCGGAGCGCATTTTCCATTTCTCTAAGAACATCTTTGAAGCCTTCGCGGGTGATGGCGGTTTGCAGTGCGGGCACCGCCTCTGGGCTGCCAATATCACCGAGCGCCTTTGCCGCTGCCTTGCGCACATCCTGGTTGGAATCGGAGAGCGCAATGCATAACTCCTTTACCGCCTCCTGGGCGCGGATTCTGCCCAAAACTTTAACCGCCTCCAGCCTGATTTCGGGGCGCAGGTCACGCAGCCGGGGGAGAAGGCATTCCACCGCCGGTTTGCCCGCAGCAATAAGCGCCCCCCACTCCTGTTTTGCGCAGAGGAACTGGAGCCTGGTTTTGGGCTCGGTTGGGATTTTGCCCTGGGCGATGAGCGCCTCAGCCGCTGCCTTGCGCACCGCCGCATCCTCGTCACTGAGCGCCTTGATAAGCGCAGAGGTTGCTGTCTCACTGGCAGTGAAGTTTAAACCGAGCGCTTTGGCGGCATATTCGCGGGCGTTGGGGTTGGGTTCGGTTAAAAGTATCTGGGCAAGTTTTTCGCCGGCATCAGGATAGGTTTTCGGGTTAAGGGCACCTGCAGCCGCATCTCTGACCTCAAGGTCGCCGTCGCGCAGGGCAAAAAGCAGCCTTTCCATAGCCGCCTGCCGCGCTGATTCAGGTGTATTTTCTGGCAGACGGGCAAGGGATTGGGCAGCATTGACCCTGACCTCCATCTCCAAATCATCAAGCGCCTTTATAAGCAGGTTTACCGCCTTTTCCGGTTGGAGGGGCAAGAGTCTTTGTTGAGTCGCCTTTACCGCGGCAATTTTCAGTTCCGCGGGCTCTTCGCTGCCGGAAAATAGTTCAAGAAAGCGAACAAGGGCTGCCTTTGGGTCAATCTCGGTCAGGCGCTCAAGCGCCTTTGCCTGCAAAGATGTCAGCCCTTCTTCGGCAAGCCGGGGCTCAACAAGGTCCTGCAGTTCGCTTTTGTCACTGATCTGGCTGATGAGTTTTTCCAGTTCCTTTTCCGCCTGCCTGCGCTCCTTTTCGTTGTCGCTCAGTTTTGCCTGGGCAAGATAGTAGTTGAGACCCTGAAGGGTTGTTTTTGGCTGCCACTGACACCGTTCAAGCGCCTGTAATGTTAGAACCCTTTCCTGCGGCTGGGGTGCACAGAGCCGCGCAATCAGGTTCTCTGTGCCTTCGGGTGATTTTATCTGGGCAAGGGCATCCAGACAGGTTGAATAAAGTTCATAAAGCCGCAACAGGGATTTGAGGTGCTGACGGAAATCCTGGTCAATAATATTTAATACCGCGCGCAGTTCCGCCTGGCGCTCATCAATCTCCTCGGGCCGAGCCTGCTTTCGCCTTAAATTGGCAATTTCCCTTTCATAAGGTGCAACCCGGCGTGCCTGAACTGTAACCCTTATTCCATTGACAACCCGGGCAACAGGACCGAGTGCGGCTTCTGCCTTTTCCCAGGAGAAGTCGGCATCATCAGGCAAAGGTTTGATCTGTGCAGGTGGTGCGGGCAGACGCAAAAGGACATCAAAGATGAAATCAATGTCAGCGGTTGTGCCTGATTGTGCCCGGCTGGTGATATGCTCCTTTGCCGCACCTATCTCCGCTTCAAGCCGAACCGCGAAGTCCTGCAGTTTGTCGGCAAGTTCCGGGCGGTTGAGGTCAACGGTTTCAAAAAGATGCCAGATGGAGAGGAGTCCAAGCAGTTTTGCGCCCGGCTCCTTGCGACCGAAAAGCCACTTCATCATTTTTAAGATTACCAACAGTTTTGCCAAAATCAAGGCGGGGTGTTCGGCATTGACCAATTGCCCAGTTCCCAATTAGGAATTCGTCCTTGATATAGCCCCAGCCGGGGTGGTGGGGAGGACCTACCCTTAAAACCATAAACCAGAAACTAAAAACTAATTAACCTTTTGCCAGTATGTGATTTAGCAAAACGGAGCGCCAAAGTCTAAGAACCTGCCCGTTAATTTTCCCAAGATTCTGGCTCTTAATGAGAGGGAGACATTCGCGATTGCTCATTTCCCCTCCCCGTCATTCCGAGCCTGTCGAGGAATCCCCTTTTCTATTTTTGCAAAACTTGACAGAAGGGTTTAAAATGGTACAGTTAGATGCTGCTCAAGTTCAGCCAACTCGGGCAGCGAGGGCTGTTAGGTTAAAACAAAAGGAGGTCAAAATGACCCGCTACCACCGGTTTACCCGTCGTGGCCTGCATGACTTTCGACTCGGGAAAAAATCGGGACCGAACCATGATGGGAACCACGCCCGAACAGGCCGCCGAACAACT
>JBDRUF010000025.1 GCA_039801245.1 candidate division WOR-3 bacterium | reverse complement strand
CGAATCCGTTTTCAATATCAACCCCCAGCCTTGACTTGGGCAAGTCGGTGATATGTCCGCGCGAGGAGAGCACCTTGAGTTTACCCTTAAGCAGGCGGCTGATGGTATGCGCCTTTGTCGGCGACTCCACGATTAAAAGCTCTTTTTTATTACCCATTCAGTTTGAAAGGATATAAAACATCTCCAAAATGTCAAAAAGGAGGTCTCTATCAAGAAATCCTAATTCAGAAATAATTTTCTGCTTGACAAGAGAGAGAGAGCGTATTATAATTAGTCTGAAATCAGAGAATAGGCTCTGGTTGTAAATAATATATAATAAAAGGAGGCAGAAATGGCTAACAATAGCACCTATGGTGTGCTGAACACTAAGAATTTTCAGCAACTTTTGGATGATTGCGCAATCAACAATTCATTCAAAGCCGAGGTAATTTCACTTCTCCGCGTGAGTGTCCCCACATTCTTTACTACTTACTTCGATCTTCTCCCTGCTGTAGTGGAACATATAACAGGTGTAACTGGTTCTGACATATGGGGGAATGCCCTCGCTACCGCTCTTGAGAGAAACTATGTATGCAAAGCCGATATCGCTGATCCCTCCAAAGGGGGAATATCCAGTTGACAGAATTAGGTTTAAATTTACCTTTAGTATTCAACATGTATCGGGTTGCGAAACTACATTAACTTTTGACATTGAGATTGAGGTTGTGTAAACGGATAAAGCGGCTTCAAGACGAGCCCCTCCTACTAAGGGAGGAACAAGGATGTTAAGATGGTTGCGAGTGGGGATAATGGTTTTTTGCCTCCTGGGTTCGGAGTGCGTTGGTATAAAAATAAAAACCGTCACCCAAGCAAAAAGCCCATACCTTCACTTTGAGGATATTGTGGGTCCCCTTGTGCGTTTAGGAAAGGTGGATCGAAAGCGCCTGACGAATTACGTGATGGATATCACGATATCCGACAGTGGGCAAAAATCGGTGCCTTATGCGCTTTTAATATTTGCTTATGGTAACTACGCAGATACATTTCAGGCAGACAGTTTGGGTCGGCTTCGCCTTAAAGTTTCCGAAAAGATGATTGAGGGTAATCCCAAAATTGTAGCGGAAAAGGAGGGTAATCTGCTGAATTCAAGATTCTTGCTTGCGGAATCAACCGAGTCAAAGGACCACTCGATAAATGACGCCTCCTCTCCCCGACATCACCTGAGCGAAATCTTAAAAGGACTGACAGAAACCGGTCTCTTTACGAGAGAGCGCCTCATCGGAGTTCAGTTTCAGGTAATACTTCTTGACAGTAGTAATAACCCGGCTCCAGGAGGTCTCCTTATCTTAGATTATAAAACTCACATTGATACAATCCCCGCGGACAGTTCGGGAAATATTCAAATGAAGGTGAATTATGAGATGATTGATGCCGACCCTGAGATTTCTGCGAAGCGAAATGGCAAGCCACTTGTTATTAAACTTAAACTGTATGGCCAGCTCACTCCTGGGTTCGAACCAGAGGTTATTGATCCGGATGATTTCTCTAGGCGATTTGCAGGCATAGCTGCGGTACTTTATAAGCGAACGAATGCTTCTTTAGTTGATAGTGTGCTGGCGGTAGTGGTTGGGCAACAGGAGTATATCCGAACAAAACTTCCGATTTTCCCTATCCCTTGGGGAGTTATACTCCTTGATTCACCATCCCGCTCTTACCTCCTTAAAGAGACAGAAATAGTGCGGGATACGGTTCGTTATCACCTTTTTGCATATCCCTCAAATGTGTGGCGTAAGGAAATTTATATCGACAACTTCTGGAGGTTGACGAAAAATTCCCTCTTTGAGGCGTTGGGAGTGCCTGAGGAAGGGCTTGCGCTATGGCTTTTCAATGGTCTTCCTAGTTATTGGCGATGCCGTTATTTAATGGAACTGAAACAGAAAGGAATGTTGCCATCAGAAGCCATCCTCTATGAGCCTTCTTACTGGCAGTTGCTGGATACTCTTTTTCGCACTTCGCCAGAGCAAGTGGTTAATATCATTGAGTGGGTGCCTCGTTCTGAAACAGAGTGGTTATTCGCTCAGGCGATATTTCTGGCATTCTGGTGGGAAATCCACCACCAGTATGGAGATTCGGCGGTAGCTAAGTTCATTCAAAGTGCCGCATCTATTAAAACGTTAACCTCAGCCCAACTAATAAACATTTTGATAAAAGAAACAGGACCAGGCGTCAAGGCGTTTCTCACCGCCTTTCCGTTAAAGAAAGTACAGAAAATTGTCGTAAAAATCCACAAGGAGATTGACCAGCGTTAATAAATTTATTTTTCAATCACTACCACCGCGGCGGCGTAGTGGGCAATGTGGCTGAGGCTCAAATGAACCTTTCGATCTTTTAAAATCTCTGCTGCTTTGCCCGATACTTTAATAGTTGGTCGGGTGCGCTCATTATCACAGATCTCAATTTCCTGCCAGGAGATTTTTCCACGGAGCCCAGTTCCTAATGCTTTGGAAAACGCCTCCTTGGCGGCAAAACGGGCAGCATAGGACGGGTATTTATCAGTAAGACCTTCACAAAACTCAATTTCTCTGGGTGTAAAAACCCTTTTTTTAAACCGCTCGCCATAACTCTCCATCGCCTCTCTGATGCGTTTCACCTCTACCAAATCAATACCGATACCAAAAACTGCCATTACTTTAGATAGGCTGTTGGGCTTGGTTCAATTTTTCAATCAAAGGCACAATTTCCAGGATGTCATTAATCTCATAATCGGCACCAGAATTCTTTGTGCCAAAACTGTCACCGTAGCGGGCAAAAACGGTTATCATCCCCAACTCCTTTGCGCCGATAATGTCCCTCTCTGCCCAGTCACCAACCATCACCGCCTCTGCAGGTGCAATCTGTAAAAGTTCTAACACCTTGGCAAATGGCTCCCTTGCCGGTTTTCGCTTTCCGGTATCATCAAAGGTAACGACCACATCAAAGAAGCGCTCGACATTGAGCGAAACCAACCTCATCCACACCTGTAGCCTTGGGGCATCAGAAACAACCGCCAGTTTTAATCCCATCCGGAAGAGCTTGAGCAAGGCGAGATGGACATGGGGATATGGCACCAGCGCACCTTCGCGTGCCCGGCGATAGGCAATTATTCCGCTTGCCAAAATCCGGTAGTCAATGTAGCCCAAAATCTCCTTGAGGAAGTCGTTAAAAACCTCCTGATACTCAATCCCCTTTTCCTCATAAATCTCGTAGACCTTTTTCTTTGCCGCAGCCGGTGTCAAATCCAGCCCGGCGTCAATCATCGCCATCACCGCCGCCTCAACCGCCGCATCCTTCCATTTGTTGAAATCAACTAGGGTGTTGTCAACATCAAAAACGACCGCCTTCACCACCGCTATTTTCCTCTTTTGTACATTTTCGTGAAATGTCTTACCAGGCGCTCATAGGTGGTTTGGAGATGCTCACTCACCACCTTTGTTTCGGCAAGGAGTGGCATAAAGTTGGTATCACCCTGCCAGCGGGGAACGATATGGAAGTGAATATGACCGGCAACACCGGCACCGGCAACCGTACCAAGGTTGGCGCCAATATTGAACCCTTGGGGTTTGAATTCCTGCTTCAGGATCCGGATGCTTTTCTGCATCAACTGAAAAATCTCCGCTACCTCTGCCGTGGTTAACCCTTCGAGATTGGCGGTATGGCGGAATGGTGCAATCATTAGATGGCCACTGTTATATGGAAACCTGTTCATCACCACAAAACCCAGCCTTCCCCGATAAAGAATCAGGTTTTCTCTATCCTGTTTGCCTTTCTTCAAAACACAGAAGAGGCATCGCTTCTCACCCTTACTACTTCCGATGCAGTGAAGGTATTCTGCCCGCCAGGGTGCCCAGAGTTTTTTCATCAGCCGAAAAGCCTGAGCTGTTGCCCCTTTTCCGCCTCAGGAGCAGCCACCTGTTTTTTATTCGAATCGGAAAATACCCGGACAACACCGAAAACCCCGTCATAACCCGGTTCAATGATGATCTCGCCTTTGCGCATCAGTTCTACTCCCTGAGCAATCCTTTCTCCAAAACGGGCAATCTCACTTACAGGAACATCCATCAGAATCTCAAATTCGCTGCCCAGCCCTTTTATCATCTCCTCATACTTTTTATTGACCGCCCCAGTATCTCGCCCCACGCCTAAAGCCTCAGCGATTATCTCCTCTAAGGGCACCAGGTGTTTAAACGGAATCATATCCTTGGGCACCTCTTCTGGTTTGCGGTCGGCAAGTTTTTCAACCCGGTGCAAGACCCCTACGGTCAGGCGCCTGCCGCAAACCGGGCAGATGTCACCAGAGATTATCGACTGTGCTGGTGAGAGCCTTACCCCGCACTGCCGGTGCCCGTCATAGTGATACTTGCCCTCTTCGGGAAAGAACTCAATGGTAAAAAGAAATTTATCCTTGTCCTTTGTTTTGAGCACCTGCCGAATCTCATCGTAACTCAGTTCACAGTTAAAAACATTTGCCTCCCTGCCCAGCCGGCTTGGCGAATGGGCATCAGAGTTGGAGATGAGCGTTTTTTTATCCAAAGCCGAAAGGCGCCAGTTCATCGGCGGGTCAGAGGAAAGCCCGGTCTCAACCGCAAAGACCTCATCCGAAAGGTCGCCAAAACACTCCTCAAAGGAGTCAAAGCCGGAATTGGCACCGTAAAGGGAAAACCAGGGTGTCCAGATATGCGCGGGGACGACAAAAGCCTTGGGTTCAATCTCCAATAGTCGTGCCACCAGGTCATAACTTGATAGACTTAGGGAGGGTCTGCCGTCCGCATCCAGTTTGCCGTATTTACCTAACATCTCGGTAATTCTTTGTGCGCTTTCAAAGCTCGGGGCAAAAATCATATTGTGAATCCGGCGCAGCCTGCCTCCAGCCGAATAGATGTTGTTCACCTCGGTATTGACAATGAAATAGGTGTCCTCATAAACATAAAGACCGTTGCCTGCGGGCTTGAGATACCTTTTCAATGAGGCAAAATACTCTGGATGGGTGAAATCGCCGGTCGCCATCAGTTTTATTCCCTTCTGTTTTGCCGCTTTGGCAATTGCGGGGATTTCCATATCCTGGCTTGTTGCCCGGGAGAATTTTGAATGGATGTGTAAATCGGCGATGAAACGCATAGGCTATTCTATCCTTTTTTTCTTGAATTTCAAATTCCTCACTACAGCCTCTTTTTTGCCACCACCATCATCCTTGTTGTCAAAGGACCAACCGGCAGAAAACCGCCATGATGATAAAAGTGAATTTCATCAAAACCGGCGCTTTTTAATGCCTGCCGCACCTCCTTTTGAGTATACGCCCGTTCCTCGTGGACCTCTTCGTGCTTTTCGCCCAAAGAACCATCTGCCATTTTCTCCCAGAAGACAAGGTGGAGTTGGGAGATTCTGGTCTCATGGTCGTAACGGCTCTGCCAGATGGAGACCAGTTCCGGTGTTTCCCGGGTGACTGTTCTTGTTCCCCAGTGCCTTTCCAGCCCGTAAACCGTATTCATATCAAAGACAAAAAGACCGGAAGGGACAAGCGCCTTCGCAACGCAGTGGAAACAGCGCTCAAGGTCCTGTTCGGTTAAGAGGTAGTTAATGCTGTCGTAAAGGCAGATTGCCGCATCCACCGGCTGGTCAAGTGTAAAGTCTCTGATATCAGTACAAAGCACCTCAATCGGCAGGTCGCCTTTTTTATCCAATAGTATTGCCAGCATCTCTTTGGACCGGTCAACACCGATAACGCGAAACCCCTGTTCTGCCAATATCACCGTGGGAATTCCGGTCCCACAGGCGAGGTCAAGAATGGTTTTCGGTTCAACCTTGAAGCGCCTAAATATTTTTAAAACATAGTTTACCCAATCGGGGTAATCGACATAGCGCTGCATAAATCTGTCATAGAAACGGGCAAAACGGGTAAATGGTGCATACATATATTTTTATATTAATACCCCAAGCCCCATTGTCCAATAAAAATGTGATGTAGGTTTATTTAATTTTGACATTAGTGCCTATTAAGGTAAAATTTTCTATGCGCACCCTCACCGTAATTGCAGTCGCCAATATTGCTTTTGCAATCGTCTGGCCCATTCCACCGGTTAATCAGGTTCATCCTTTGGGTAACAACTGGGGCGAATTTCAGGACTATGGCGGCGGTGCATATTTTCATAACGGTATTGACATCATTACACCGGACACCTCCAATGTGCCGGTTCTCTCGGTTAGTCATGGCTGGGTGAAGGCATGGGGCACAATTCAGGCGGGTCTCCATTACCGCATCGCGGTCTGCGATTCGCCTTTGACTTTCACCGGCAGGGCAGAGGGCTGGCTCTACGCCCATATTGACACCGGTCTGCCGCACAAAAGCATCGGTGATGAGGTTTGGGAGGGTGATACCATCGGCTATCTGGTTCCCTGGCCTGTTGACTCATCGTTTGACCATCTCCATTTCGCCCGCATCTCTGACACCGGCGCCACCTGGCAACGGTTTCCCAACCCAACCTGGTGGTTTATCCAGAACCCGCTTTGCCTTCTTGAACCAAATACCGACACCGTTCCACCGGTCTTTGAAAACGCGCGCTTAAACTGGCGCTTTGCCTTCTGCCGAAACAACCAGAACAACCGCTATCTCCATCCCGACTCCCTTGTTGGCGATGTTGACATCATCGCCCGGGTGTACGACAAAACCGGCTTTACCACCGGTAGCACCATCTGGGACCGGCTCGCACCTTATCAACTTGAATATATGATTCGGCGGAGTGATGGACTGATTGTTGTTCCTTGGACAGTTTCGGTTCAATTCTCAAATATTCTCATTGGCAGTCTGGTCAATGTGGTTTATAAGGATGACAACACCTGCAACTCCCGCGGAGACTACTCCCGCAGAGAGTATTACTTTATTTTGACCAACACCGATGGCGATTCAATCATTGAGGCAACAGACTCATTGGGTAAATGGGCGACCGGTCTGGTTGGTGACGGTGAATACTGGGTGATTGTGCGCGCGAGTGATGTTTTTGGCAACTACGCGGTTGAGTCGATGCCTGTCCACACCTGTAACGGGGTTGGTATCGACCGGATTAGCAAAACCAACCTTCAGGAGCGATTTGAGCTTGCTCCCACATTGGGAAGGGGTGAGTGCCGTATCTCATTTACGGTAAATGAGCCTGGAGCGGTTGAAGTTATGGTGTTTGATGCCTCAGGCAGGATGGTAAAAAGCCTGTTTTCCGGCTGGCTTGAATCAGGCTTGCACACCCTTAGTTTTTCTCCTTTGACCGCTGGTGTCTATAATATTGAACTAAAAGCCGGCAATTGCCGGTGGTGGAAAAGGGCTGTTTTTATCCCTTAAATAAGCCAGCCCCTCCCGGGATGGTGGAGGGAGGTATCCCCCATTTAAAAAGGGTTTTAATGATAAGTACTTCAAAATTAAGGGCTTAAATGCTATTAGCATAATAAATTTTGCTAAAAGAAAATACTTGAACTCTTTTGGTTTTTGTGGTAGTCTAATATCTGGAGGGCACGGAGGTCCGGTACGCCAAAATCGGCTCGGTCAACATAATTGCCTTGTAACTGGACCTCCCGTGACCCTCACCATTAATTCCCTGTTTATTCCTATTACTTAAGAACGAAGATGTTGTGCTTCTCGCAGATTTCGTGGAGCTGTTTGGGCCAAACCGTTACCGTTACCTCGCCGAGATGTGCCTTGCGCAACAAAAGCATATATGTCCTTCCCTGTCCGATGCCACCGCCAATTGAGAGCGGAAGTTCGTCATTCATAATCATCCGGTGATAAGGAAGCGATAGCCGGTCGAGTTGACCTGCCATCTCCAGTTGTAGTTTCAGGGTCTCCTTGGTCACCCGGATACCCATTGAGGACAGTTCGTGCCGGCGCTTGGTAAGGTGGTTCCAGACCAAGATATCGCCGTTCAAGCCGTGGGTCTCTTTTCCGGTCCAGTGGGAGGTGTCGGTGATCCAGTCGTCATAGTCTGCTGCCCGCATCTCATGGGGGAGACCGTCCTTAAGCGGGTAGCCGATGCCGATGATGAAGACCGCAGGCGCCACCTCTTGGAGCAGTCTTGTTTCCCGCTGCTTGCGGGGGAGGTCGGGGTACATCTCTAAGATCTCCTCGGCATGGATGAAATGGAGTTCCTTAGGCAGATTGGGATAGCGGGGGTCTTTGAGCTGGGGATAAAGTTCCTGCACATACTCCTCGGCACCGGTGATAACCTTCCAGATTTTCTTTACGACCGACTTTAAAAAATCAAGGTTACGGTCTTCAGGTCTTATCACCAGCTCCCAGTCCCACTGGTCAACATAGGCGGAATGGTCGTGGTCAAGGAAGTAGTCCTTGCGGACCGCCCGCATATCGGTATTGATACCCTCACCCACCTTACAGCCAAACTGTTTGAGTGCCCACCGCTTCCATTTTGTTGCGGCTTGAACAATCTGGGCGTTGATGCGTGGTGAAATTCCCAGTCCGCAGGGAAATTCAACCGGGGTCCTTGACCCGTCGCGGTCGAGGTTGTCGTTCATACCGCTTTCCCGCTCAACAATCAGAGGCACCTGGACCATCTGCAGATTCAACTCCCGTGCGAGACCATCCTCAATATAGCGCTTAACCGCATAAAGCGCCTTCATCGTCTCCATATTGTTCAGTATCGGCTGGTAGTCTTTGGGTAGAACCCTTTCCACCTCTTCATAGGTTCCTACACCTGGACCAGCCAGGTCCGCCCTTTTTTTATCCAATAGCGTTGGCGCCTTAATCGTGGTTTTTCTTCTTTTCGGCGCCGCCCGCTTCGGCGTCTTTTTGACGCTTTTCCTTTTTGCTACCTTTTTAGCCATTTTTTTCTGCTTTTTCTTCATCATATAATTTCTCCTTTTTATTGAACTTTTACCTTCTCGCTCAGATTAAAGATTGTTAATAAATTAAGATTAGCCAGTTTGCTCTGAATAGTCAAGAAACAACAATTTAACCCGGGAATTGGGGACAAAGTTTATATTGACCTTGAGTATAATTGTTGGTATGATATATTTATGCTCAGTACATTGCGCAAGCGTGTGAAAGTTGTAATGTTCATTGTTGCCGCGGCATTTATTGCTGGCTTCCTCTTGAGCGAGGTGTGGACCCTTGTGCGTTCGCGGGAGAGGGCAGGTCCGCGGCGAGCGCCACCAGGTGTTGTCGGTCAGATTGGGGAGCACCGTATCAGCGTGGATGAATATCGTCAGATTCGGGAGTTCATTGCCCAACGCTACCGGCGTGACAGCCTCTATCGTGACTTCACCAACGAGGATGAGAGTAAGATTGACAACCTTGCCTGGGAATACCTCCAGACCGAGTTGACCTGGAACAAGATTCTCAAGGAGACGAGGATTGATATCACCGATGGTGAACTGGAATGGATTGTGCTCCATATGCCACCTGAGCAACTGAAAAACAACCCCAACCTGATAACCGAAGGCAAGTTTGATACATCCAAATATTATGAGATGATTCGCAACCCCGAGAATCGCCCTTTTTTCTCCCAGTATGCCCGGGATATTTATGAGCAGTTGCGCTTCCAGAAACTGCAGATGTATGTTGCCGGGGCGATGCTGTTTTCCCAGAATGAGGTAAACGATATGCTGGCGCAGATAAATACGGTTGCCACGGTCACCGCCCTCTACTTTGGGCCGGCATCGCTAAGTGAGGAGGAGAGAAAGATTGAGCCGACTGAAGCCGAGATGCGCGCCTATTATCGCCAGCACTTCAAGGAGTTTCAGCCCAAGGAGGAAATCAGGGAGCTCAAGTTTGTCTATTTTCCGCTCACCATCACCTCCCAGGATTCACAGGCGGCAAGGGAACGGATTGAGGATGCCTATCGCCGAATCGTTGCGGCTGACCCCACCAGCCTGAGAGACAGTTTTGAGATGGCAGGGCTGATGATTGGTGATTATGAGCCCGACACCGTTGCTGTTCCCTTTACTCTCGGTCAATTCTTTCCCGCAACCGAATCGGTTGTGCGCCGGCTCAAGCCAGGTCAGTTCACCAAACCGCTTGCCACCGGTAACGGCTGGCAGATAATTATGCTTGACAGTATCCGCAATGACACCTTCTGGGTCAGGCGGATTCGCACCCGCATCAAGCCCGATGATACCAGGGAGATTGCGCTGCTTGACCAGGTGCGGGAGTTTATTGACCAGGCAGGTAGCGCCGATTTTGAATCGGTGGCAACAAGGATGAATCTGATGGTGGCACCAACACCGGCAAGGGTTCTGGGCAAAAAGAGGTTGAGTTGGGGGGTGCAGATTTACAATTCCGGGCAACTGATTGAATGGGCGGCAGAGGCAAAACCGGGCGCTGTTATGGATGTGCCGATGCGAGGACCTTATGGCTTTTATGTGTTCAAACTGGACAAGATAATTCCGGTGAAGCCACGCGCATTTGAGGAGGTCAAGGATGCAATCAGCTGGCGCTATCGTCAGGAAAGGGAGCGGAAACTTTGGGAGGAAAAGGCACAGGCGGCAATGCAGGCAATCAGGTCAGGAAAGACCATTGAGCAGGTCGCTGCGGAAAATCCGGGTGTGGAGTTGATTCACGAGGAAGTCAACGGACTTCATGATTATGGGTTGCGCGGCCGGCGCGGGGCTGAGTTTGTGGGTGCGGCACTGGCACTTGAGCCCGGTCAGACAACCGGACCGATTGAGACCAACTGGGGCGCCTATATCATCCGCTGCGACAATAAGCGCCCGAGCGAACCCCCGGTTTTGACTGCGGAAAAATATATTGACCAGAAGCAGCAGAATGTATTCCGGGATTTATGGGAGAAGGTTACTGAACAGCCGGAGATAAGGGACTGGCGCCTGAGCCGAGGTTATTGACAGCGGGCGGTTTTGATGGTTATATTTAAGGCGACGATGGTTGCGCGGGCCCCATCGTCTAGCGGTTTAGGACATCACTCTTTCAAGGTGAAGGCACCGGTTCGACTCCGGTTGGGGCCATAAAAATGCGGGAGTAGCTCAGCTGGTAGAGCATCACCTTGCCAAGGTGGGGGTCGCGGGTTCAAATCCCGTCTCCCGCTTTTGTTCTCAAAACCTGGCGGCATAGCCAAGTAGCAAGGCAGCGGTCTGCAAAACCGCAATTCCGGGGTGCAAATCCCCGTGCCGCCTTTTGACGAGGCTAAAGCCGGGGTGGCGGAAATGGCAGACGCAAGGGACTTAAAATCCCTTGACCCGTTAGGGTCGTGCCGGTTCGACTCCGGCCCTCGGCAGGTTTTTAGATTGCGGGCCGTTAGCTCAGTTGGCAGAGCACCTGGTTTTTAACCCGGTGGCCGCAGGTTCGAATCCTGCACGGCCCATAATACTGGAGATGCAATGACCCCAGATAAACTTTATCAAGAGAGAATAGTTTCCAAGTGGACTTTGGCGATTGCAAGCATTACTACGCTCGGGTTCCTTTTTGCCTTTCTTTATCAGAATCTTGGCGGGGTGATGTGCGGGCGCCCGGCTCCAAACTGGTTTTTGCTTCTGCTGTTTTTCCTTTTTCTTGCCCTGACGATTAACTTCAGCACCCTGCGGATTGTTATCACGCCGGCAGCGGTTGTTGTTTCCTATGGGGTTTTCAGGAAGAGGATTCCCTTCCACAATATCCAGGAGTGGCAGATTGACGATGCCTCAATGTTTGCCTATGGCGGCTGGGGAATCCGCATTGCGAGGGTCGGCGGGAACTGGCGTCTGGTATATAATGTGATAGAAAGCCCGCGGCTGGTCCTTTCTTTAACCAAAGGAAAATTCCGGGAGTTTGTTTTCTCAACAAAAAATCCTCAAAGGGTGATGGAGATAATCAGGCGGGAGACATCACGCCAGGATAAATGATGATTTCACCACTCTTTTTCTACTGCACTTATTTTAAAATTGGGTGATGGATATTGACAGAAAAGTAATAGTAGTACTATTTGAGTAAAAAGGAGGAAAAATTATGTGTGTAAAACCTAAATTTGCCCAATGGGCTGTCGGTTTTTCAGGAATGGATGGGGGCAACTTAGATGCCCGACTTTGGATTTGTGGTATTGAATGGGGCGGAGAACTAAATAACAACCCAGTTGAAAGTGAATGGCCATATTACTACATTCAAAATGAACAGAAAATTCCCTGCTGGAACACACAATTTATTGAAGATCATAGAGAAGAAATTGATGGAAGAGGATTCGGACTTGATAAAAAGATAGCCAAACTCCTTTTCCATATCTTCGGGCCAGAACGACATTGCGCTGATTGGAAAGACTATATGAAGAATCATCTTTACACTCAAAACGGCGATTGTTTTAAATTTAATCTGTTTCTGCTTAAGAAACCAAGAGCCAAATCTTGGATAAACCGCCATCGGGAGATAACGGGATTGGAAAGAAAAGCTTATTACAACTGGTGCCGTATGTATCGCTTCCCATTTATTAGGGATTTAGTCAATGACTACCACCCAAAGGTCGTGCTTGCTACGGGTATAACATACCGCGATGATTTTATTCGTGCGATTGCTGGGTGTGAGGTTAATCCCAATGAAGTATACCAATTTGGAGGAAATGGAAGTCAGGAAATAACGGTAGAGGAAATTGTTACAAATAACGGGAGAACGCACTTGCTAATTACTTGGTTTTTAAATAGAGTAAGTAATCAAAATATACAAGCGATAGCAGGACTTATTGAACAAATATTAAACCAGCACTCTTAAAGGAGAAATTGGCACACCATTAGGACTAGGTTGTAACCAGCATTATTTATTATCAGCGATAAGCGTCCTAATAAATTTTAGCGATGTACTCCATATAGCCTATATCCATTTAGAGCCCAAAACATTAACGCACAAGTCTGCGGATTTTAAGGAGGCGATTTGCTAACTCACATACTGGCAAAGGGTTGGCGAGTTGATGGCTCTTGGTTTTTCTTTGAAAGGGTTCGTTCCCCCCACCACTACCCCGGGTTATTAGGTTTTCTGGATAGGATGTGAGAGTCTCTGGTGGAATGGGTTCAGGTTGTAATCGGGGTTCAGTTCCTCGTTTTCTTTTCGGAGCGCCAGTTAAGGTTAGGGGAAACACAAGGGAGGTGATGGTTGTGAAATTGCAAAGGGGTTTGATGGTTGAGGCTGTTTTTGTGTCGTTTTCGGGGCGTTAGTTTTCTCGGTTCCCTTTTACTGAGAATGGCTCTGCTGTTCAATCTTTTTTGATGGGCTTAAGAGGCGAATGAAATTACCACTGTCTTATTTTGACCTGTCAGCGGGATAATTTATAATCCAGGGGTGAAGCGTTCAGAACAGGTGCTCTTAAAGCGGGTGAATGAGATGGTGGCGAGGCTGTGCGCAAACAGGGAGAAAATCAATCTGATGGAGGTTTGCGGAACCCATACGATGGCAATCTCCAGTTCTGGAATAAGAAAGGCGGTTGACCAGCGGTTGAGGCTTGTTTCCGGTCCTGGGTGTCCGGTTTGTGTTACGACCGATGATGAGGTTGATGAGGCGACATTTCTTGCGGGTGTTGATAACATTACCATATTGACATTTGGCGATATGATGAGGGTGACGGGTTCCTCGGGCTCACTTTTGGAGGCAAAGGCACGGGGTGCGGATGTGCGGGTGGTCTATTCGCCTCTTGACGGGCTGAAGATGGCAGCAGCAGAGCCAGAAAGGGAGTTTGTCTTTTTGGGTGTTGGTTTTGAGACGACCGCACCAACAGTGGCAGCAGCGGTGATTGCGGCAAAGAGGCAGGGGATAAAGAACTTTTCGGTTTTGCCGATGTTTAAGTTGATTCCACCGGCACTTGATTATATCGCCTCTTCAAAACAGATAAATATTGACGGGTTTATTCTGCCCGGGCATGTCTCTACCATTATCGGTTCAAAGCCCTATTCATTTCTTGTCAGGCGATATCATCTGCCCTGCTGTATCACCGGTTTTGAGGCAACCGATATTCTTGGCGGGATTTACATCCTTTTGAATCAGATTGCGAATAAGCCTGAGGTGGCGATTCAGTATCAGCGGAGTGTAAGACCAGAGGGCAATCTCCACGCGCAGCGGTTGATGAGAAGGGTTTTTCGCAGAGTGGATGCCGGTTGGCGGGGGATCGGGTTGATAAAAAAATCCGGTCTAAAATTCAGGGAGGGGTTTCAGCGGTTTGATGCACGCAAGCGGTTTGATGAGAAATTTAATGGTTTTAAAACTCGGCATCGGAAAAATGAACAGAGGAAAAATTGCAGGTGTGGTGAGGTGATGCTGGGGGTATTAATTCCGACCGATTGCCCCTTATTTGCCCGTGTCTGCACACCGGCAAGACCTTTTGGTCCGTGTATGGTCTCTTCTGAAGGTGCCTGCGCGGCATATTATAAATATGAAAGGTAAATTTTATCCGCCCAGTTTTCCTGCTGGGCTGAAGGAGGAAAAGATTGTCCTTGCCCATGGTGCAGGTGGGATGAAGATGCACCGGCTGATAAAGAACATTTTTCTTAAGTATTTTGGCAATAAGGTGCTTGAGAGGCTTGAGGATGCCGCGGTTTTAAGCCTGAATGGGAAAAATCTCTGTTTTACCACCGACTCCTATGTGGTGAAGCCGCTTTTCTTTTCCGGGGGTGATATCGGTAAACTGGCGATAAGTGGAACGGTGAATGATTTGGCGGTTCTGGGTGCAGAGCCGAAATACATTTCCCTTGCCTTTGTTTTGCGCGAGGGGGTTAAGTTGGCGACGCTGGAGAAAATCTGCGCTTCAGTTGCCCGGACCGCAAAAAGGGCAGGGGTTGAGATTGTTACCGGTGATACCAAGGTGATTGAGGCGGGCGAGGAGGAGATTTACATCAATACGAGCGGTATCGGCATTCGCAGGCAGGTAAGGTTGGGAGTGGAGTTTGTCCGGGCAGGCGATAGAATAGTTATCAACGGCGGTTTGGGTGAGCATGAGGCGGCGATTGCGCTCGCGCGGGGTGATTACCGGCTACGGGCAAGGCTGAAAAGCGACTGTGCACCTTTAAACCGGCTGATTGCAGCGGTGCTTGATTGCGGGGGAATAAAATTGATGCGTGACCCGACCAGAGGGGGTCTGGCAACAACCTTAAACGAGTTTGCGGATAGGAGCGGGTTGGGTTTTGTGATTGAGGAGGAGAGTTTGCCGGTACCAGAGGGGGTTAGGGGTGTGGCGGACCTGCTTGGACTTGACCCGCTTTATATGGCAAATGAAGGCAAGGTGGTTGTTGTTTGCGCAAGGGAAACAGTGGAAAAGATATTAAAGGCGATGCGCCGTTATCCAGAGGGAAGAAAGGCAAGGGTGATTGGTGAGGTGGTGAAAGAGCCGGCAGGGGTTTGGCTCAGGACCAGATTGGGTTCATTGCGCCGGCTATTGATGCTTGAGGGGGAACAGTTGCCAAGAATCTGTTAAGGGTTTTTCGTGGTCTTATAATAGATGGAAGAAAATATAGTTGAGCAGCCGGTTGATTTCAGCGAGGTGAGCCGGTATATGGCGATTGAGGCTATCAGGGGAAATAAAATCTGGGGAAGGATTTATGAACCGGTGATTGAAAATATCGACGAGTTGAAACGGGTATTTGCCCGAACCGGTGCGATTGCCTTCTTTGAGAAGGAGGGTGATGGTCATATTGTTACCTATGGTTATGCACCCAGGACAAAACCGGTGCGCATCTGGGTAAATATCATTTTACTTATGGCAACAGTTTTAACAACACTTTTTGTTGGCACCCTGCATGCCGGGAAAAATCCGCTTGCCAGTCCGCTCAATCTTTTGAGTGGAATTCCGTTCTCACTCGGGATCATCCTGATTCTTGGCAGTCATGAACTGGCACACTATCTTACCGCCAGACGCTATGGTGTTGATGCCACCCCACCCTATTTTCTGCCGGTGCCCCATCCATTGACTGGAACGATGGGCGCATTTATCAAGATTCGCTCGCCTGTTCCGACCAGAAGCGCGCTGGTGCGGGTTGGTGCTGCCGGACCACTTGTTGGCTTTTTGGTGGCGATTCCGGTTTCGGTTTTGGGTCTGGCGCTGTCAAAGGTGAAACCTATCCCACCAGATTCGCATTTGCTGAGCCTGGGAACACCATTAATCTTTGAGTTTATTTCAAGGATATTCCACAAGGTGCCACCGGGTTTTGATGTGGTTTTGCATCCCTTGGCTTTTGCCGGCTGGCTCGGGATGTTTGTCACCGCCCTGAACCTTTTGCCGGTGGGGCAGCTTGATGGTGGACACATTGCCTATGCATTTTTGGGCAGGCGCTACCGTTTTTTTACCATATTTATCATCGCCGGACTTTTGCTGATGGGTTTCTTCTGGCTTGGCTGGCCATTCTGGGCTTTTCTGGCAACCGCGTTCGGGCTCAAGCATCCACCACCACTTGACAATATTACCCCATTGACAAAAACCGATATTTTACTGGCGGTTTTGGCGCTTTTGGTCATGGTGCTTTCATTCACGCCCGCACCATTTCCCGGTGCCAGATTGTAAGGTAAAATTACTTTTTTGCCGGCAGGTTTTCCTTCAGGAGCGCGCGACCGGTCGCAAACGCCTTGAGGTTGATTTCAACAAACTGAGGTTTAACTAACTGGTTGATAACCTGCTCGTAAAATGAGAGGGGAAATTCAAGGAAATGGGAGATGGCACCAAGCATCACCGTGTTCTGAACGCGCGGGTTGCCAAGGTCGCAGGCGGCAGCAAATGCCGGTATCGCTCGGTTTAACGCAGCCCGGGCGGCTATTCTTTCCTGGAGAACCTCGTCGGGCATTTTCTCCACCAGTCCAATCTGGACAGGTAGGGGGTCAATCCGGAGCGGATCGTAAATCAACAGTCCAGCTGTGGAGAGGAAATGGATATAGCGCAATGCCTCCAGTTGTTCAAAGGCAACAATGATGTCTGCGGTTCCCTCTTCAATCAATGGTGAATAAACCTTTTTTGACCAGCGGATGTGGCTGGTGACGCTGCCACCCCGCTGGGCCATCCCATGAACCTCACTTTTTTTGACATCAAGACCAGCGGCCATTGCCAAGCGGGCAAGGATGTCAGAGAAGAGGAGAACACCCTGACCACCAACGCCGCAGACAAGGAGGTTCATCCTATTGCCTCCTTTGGGCAGATTTCAACACACATCCCGCAGCCGCTACAACTGGTTTCAATGATAACCGCCTTTTCATTGGCATAGGATAGGGCGGGGCAGCCGAGGGCAAGGCAGGATTTGCAGCCGATGCACTTTTCTGGGTCAACCTTCTTTGTCCGTCCCTGTTTGCCTGCCAGTAAGGCGCACTGACGCTGCGAGATGATAACCGCGGGCTTTTTTTCCGCAATAACCTTGCGGATGGTCTTCTTGGTTTCCTGTAACCGATAGGGGTCAACCTTGATAACATTTTCCACACCACAGGCACGGCAAAGTTTTTCAAGGTCGATCACCTTGGTTTCTTTGTCCATCAGGGTTTTGCCGGTGCCAGGGTGGTTCTGGTGTCCGGTCATGCCGGTGGTGCGGTTGTCGGTGATGATAGTGATGACATTTGACTGGTTGTAGACGGTGTTTATCAAACCGGTGATGCCAGAATGGAAGAATGTTGAGTCCCCAATTACCGCTAACCGCGGACGGGGGTCATTTGCTGAGAGCGCCTTGTCAGCACCATGGGCAAAGGTGATTGATGCGCCCATATCAATGCAGGTGTCCATTGCACTGTGCGGGGGTAGGGCACCAAGGGTATAGCAGCCGATGTCACCAGCGATGATTACCTTCTGTTTCTGCAGAGAATAGAAGAGACCAAGATGAGGACAGCCAGGACAGAGCGCTGGCGGACGATTGGGAATGTTTGGTTCTGGTGTGACTTTAGTGGTAGAACCCAATAACGACTCGCGGACGATTCGAGGGTTAAGTTCCCCGGTTCTTGGTAGCCTGTCCTTGCCGATTGGTTTTAGACCAAGGGCGCGGATTTGAAGTTCAATGAAGGGGTCAACCTCTTCAACAACTATCAGTTCCTTTATCCTTTCAGCAAAATTGCGCACCATTTCTTCAGGAAAGGGATAGACCATCCCCAGTTTGAGAAATGAGGCATCAGGAAACACCTCACGGGCATACTGATAGGCAACACCATCACAGATGATACCGATGTCGGTATTATTTAATTCCCAGCGGTTAAGTGGGGTGTTTTCTGAATATGCCTTGAGCCGGTCCAGGCGGTTTTCAAGGTCAATGTGCCGGACACGGGCAAATGCCGGGAGTAGGGTGGTTTTCTGGAGCTGTTTTTCATACCCCTGAGGAGGTTTTGGGGCGCGTTCATTCAAAGTTACTACTGAACTGGAATGGGCGACACGGGTGGTGAGCCTTAACAGGACCGGGATGTCAAACTCTTCCGAGATTTCAAAACCGATTTTGACAAAATCCTTTGCCTCCTGACTGTCTGAAGGACAGAGGACCGGCAGTTTGGCAAAGAGTCCGTAAAAGCGGTTGTCCTGTTCATTCTGGGATGAGTGCAGACCCGGGTCATCAGCGGTGACAATCACCAGTCCGGCGCGGACACCAATATAGGCGGCAGAAAAAAGCGGGTCGGCAGCAACATTCAAACCGACATGCTTCATCGCTGCGAGGCTGCGCACGCCAGCGAGGCAAGCACCAAGCGCTACCTCAAGTGCCACCTTCTCATTTACCGACCATTCACAATAGACATCAGGATAGGTGGCGAGGTTTTCAAGGATTTCGGTTGAAGGTGTCCCGGGATAGGCGGCAGCAACCTCACAGCCCGCTTCCCAGGCACCGCGGGCAACCGCTTCATCGCCAGAGAGGAGCTGTTTATTCATAGTTAATAGTCTCGGGTTTGATTTTTCAAATCTACTGAATGAAAGTCAAGATGTCAAATAATTAGTCCTTGATTCTTGGTTGAACTGTGAACCAGAAACTATAAACTTTAAACTATGAGCCAGTTCCGGTTAAGGGCCCCTTTTAAGCCTGCTGGTGACCAGCCAGAGGCGATTGAGCGCCTGGTTGATTTTATTCGGTCAGGCGAGAAGTTTTCCACGCTTTTGGGGGTGACCGGTTCGGGCAAGACCTTTGTGATGGCAGCGGTGATTGCGCGGCTGAACCGACCAACAATTGTCATTTCCCATAACAAGACCCTGGCGGCGCAGCTTTATGGCGAGTTCAAGCAGTTCTTTCCGGAAAATGCGGTGGAGTATTTCATCTCCTATTATGACTATTATCAGCCAGAGGCATATGTGCCCGAGCATGACCTTTACATTGAGAAGGATGCCTCAATCAATGAGGAGATTGAAAGGCTGAGGTTACGGGCAACATCCAGCCTGATTGAGCGCAGGGATGTGATTGTGGTTGCCTCGGTGTCCTGTATCTATAATTTGGGTGAGCCCTGGGAGTTCAAGGAGGCGCTTTTCCCGATTGAACTGAATGCCGACCTTGACCGGGATGGTCTTTTGGAACAACTGGTGAAACTGCAGTACACCAGAAATGACCTGGAACTGAAGCGTTCAACATTCCGGGTTCGGGGCGATGTGATAGAAGTCCATCCTTCCCACCGTGATTACGGGGTGAGGATAGAGTTTGAACAGGACCGGGTGGCGCGTTTGAGCATCTTTGACATCCTTACCGGTGATTTGATTGAACGGAGGGAGAGGGTGGTTGTTTATCCGGCAAGGCATTTTGTCACCAATGAGGAGCGGATAGAAAGGGCGCTGGAGTCAATTGAGGAGGAGTTGCGGCAAAGGGTTGCCGAACTTGAGGCTCAGGGCAAGATTCTGGAGGCGCAGCGGTTAAAGACAAGGACAAGGTTTGATCTGGAGATGATCAGGGAGTTTGGATACTGCCCGGGGATTGAGAACTATTCCCGCCATTTTTTGGGTAAGGCGCCAGGGGAGAGACCTTACTGCCTCTTGGACTACTTTCCGGCAGATTACCTGATGATAATTGATGAGTCCCATGTGACGATTCCCCAGATTCAGGGTATGTTCAATGGTGACCGGTCAAGAAAGCAGGTGTTGGTTGATTACGGGTTCAGGCTGCCCTCCTGTCTTGATAACCGACCTTTGCGGTTTGACGAGTTTGAAACCTTGATCAATCAGGTGGTTTTTACTTCGGCAACACCAGGGGATTACGAACTCCTTCAGAGTCAGGAAAGGGTTGCCGAGCTGATTGTCCGCCCGACCGGACTGGTTGACCCGAAGATGACGGTGAGACCGACGAAAAATCAGGTTGATGACCTGATAAATGAGATTCGTCAGCGGGTGGAGAGGAAGGAAAGGGTGTTGGTAACAACCTTGACAAAGCGGATGGCTGAGGATCTGGCTGAGTATCTGACCGAGATGGGAATAAAAGTCAGGTATCTCCATTCTGAGATTGAGCCTTTGGAAAGGGTGGAGATTCTGCGCGGTCTGCGTTTGGGTGATTTTGATGTTTTGGTGGGCATCAACCTTCTGCGTGAGGGGCTGGATTTGCCTGAGGTTTCGTTGGTGGCGGTCCTGGATGCTGATAAGGAGGGTTTTCTGCGTGATGCCCGCTCCTTGATTCAGACCGCAGGCAGGGCGGCACGAAATGTCCGGGGTGAGGTGATTCTCTATGCGGACAACATCACCCGTTCAATCAGAAACGCGCTTGAGGAGACCGAAAGGAGAAGGCAGAAGCAGATTGAGTTCAATAAGAGGTTCGGGATTGAGCCCCGCTCAATTGTGAAATCAACCGAACAGGTTCTTGAGACCACCGCGGTGGCGGATGCAAAAAGAGAGGAAACGGCCGATGACCAATTGCCAATGAGCAATGGTGAGGACCTGGTTGAGTTGCTTGCCCGTCTGCACAAGGAGATGGAGGCGGCGGCAAGGAGCCTTGAGTTTGAGAAGGCGGCAAGAATCAGGGACAGAATCAAGGAGATTCGGCAAAGGATTGATGATGAGGAGTGGAAAAGGCAGAGGTGCAAAAGGCTGAAGAGGAGATAGAAGCCAAAAGATTTTAACCTTAACCTTTACCTTTCCCAAAGCACAAATTGGTGAGGGGATAGTACCCCCACGAAAGGTGAATTTTGTATAAGTTACGAAATTGCGATGCATAACTCAATTCTGCCCTGGTGCAATTTGTGTACTTTTATGGATACTTGACATCTTTTCTTGCTTGATGGGAGAGGGGCGGGCTAAGGTTTAACTAACCTAAGGATTTTAAAATAGATTTAGCCCGAAAGGGCGCGTAACCAGTAACTTTTCAAGTGGCTGGCAATGGTCATTGCCCTTTCCGGGCAGATTTCTGAGCAGCAGAAGCAGCGGATGCACCTTCTGCGGTCAATTTCTGGATAGGGGCTCATCTTAATCGCCTGAACCGGGCAGTTTTGGGCGCATTCGCCACACCGGATGCACCGGGATTTTTTAAGAAGCGGGAGACGGGGCAAAAGAAACCGGTAAACCGGTCTGGAAAGGCGGGTGATGAGCGCGGCAAGACCGGCATCAGGCAGGCGGAAGTCTTTGATAGGGGAGAGGTCGCCCTCAATTTTTATATCTTCCCTTTTAATTGGACCAAGGCCCCTTTGACCCGCGATGCGGGTTGTAGGGATGTTTTCCGGTTTTGCATTGGCAAGGAGCGCCATTACCGCATCAAGGGCAACACCGTTATTGCCTGTAATGAGATAGTCCATTTTGCGCACCCTGCCGCCACTCGGTCCGTTGATACCATCCATAATCCGAATCCCATCCATAATGTGCAGAATTGGGCTGGGCACCGCCTGATAGATGTCAACAAGGAGTTCGGCAAACTCATCCGCACTAACAGCAAGGGTGTGAAGATATGCCTTGTGTCCGCCCGGGATGATGCCGAAGATGTTTTTTATCGCACCGGTAAGGATGGTGAGGGTATGGGTTTTGAACACCGGCAGGTTGAGAATCACATCCGCCTCGTTGATGATATTTGAGACCGGGATTTCAGAGAGGAAGCGAGACCGAACCTTCAGTTTGACCGGATTGACCGAGATGTTGGTAAAACAGCCTGCACTTGCTTCAACAACACCGGTTGGTTTCAGATAATCTTCAAGTGAACCGGTGTGCGTACCTGCGGGATTATCACCAACCCAGACCTTTTTCGCATTGCGCCTTTTCAGTTCAAGAACAATCTGATGGACAAGTTCAGGGTTGGTGGTGACACCGGCTTCAGGGGGATGGGGCGCAAGCAGGTTGGGTTTAATCCAGACCTTCTTGCCCGCAAACTCATATTCAAGAAACTCCAGCGCCTCATTGACTGCGGATTTAAGGTCAGTGATATGGCGAACAAGGACCGACGCCTGCGGCATTACTGAATAGGCATGTTATCCCTGTCCGGGAATGATGTAAAGGACATTGGCAAGCGAAACAACCGCCTCAGGCTGCTTTTCCTTGCCTTGGGGTAAGCCGGCATCCTTGAACACAACATCAACCATTTTGACAACCCCATCCTTTACCGTATACCCGCCGCAGACTGCGGTGCCACCGGATTTGAGATAGACAACAGGCATCAAGCCTCCTTTCATTCCGGTCGGGGCAGATTCACCCTGAGAGTTTTCTCCTCCCTTATACCCAGGGCGAAGTCTGCCTGCAGGAGTTTGTGAATCTCTCTGGTCCCTTCGTAAATCTGCGCCCCTTTGGCGTTGCGGTGGAAGCGCTCAACCGGATATTCATCAGAAAATCCATAGGCACCAAAGATTTGCACGGCGTTGCTTGCCGCCCTTTCTGCCGCCTCACAGGCAAAGAGTTTTGCTGCCGATGTTGCCCGGGTGGCAGTTCTGCCCTGATTTTTATGCCAGCCCGCCTGCAGATAGAGTAGTCGGGCTGCCTGATAGTTGACCGCCATTTCGCCAATCATCTCCTTGACCAGTTGATGTTCGGCGATTGGCTTGCCAAAGGTGTGGCGGTTGCGGGTGTAATCAACAACCGCCTCAAGGCAGGCGCGGACTAAACCGGTGGCGCCAGCAGCGACAGTATAGCGTCCCTGGTCAAGGGCAAACATTGCAATCTTGAACCCCTCGCCTTCTGTACCCAGGAGGTTTCTTTTTGGGACCACTACCTCTTCCATTACAATTGAACCGGTATTGCCCGCGCGAATGCCAAGTTTGCCGTGAATGGTGGTGGTGGTGAGTCCGGGCATTCCTCTTTCAAGAATAAAGCAACTGATGCCAGAATGGTCTCTATTTTTTCTTTTCTCTTGGTCGGTCCAGGCAAAAATCAGGAAGTGGTCGGCGATATCAGCGAGAGAAATCCAGGTCTTCTCACCACTGATAATGTAGTTATCGCCCGCCTTTCTTGCCCTTGCCTGAATCCCGAGTACATCAGACCCAGCACCAGGCTCAGTAAGACCAAAGGCGCCCAGCTTTTCACCCTTTGCCTGAGGTACAAGATACCTTTCTTTTTGTTCCTCATTCCCCCAAGCAAGGAGTGTGAGGCTAACGAGTCCAATATGAACCGAGAGGATGACACGCAGGGATGTGTCAACCGCCTCAAGTTCTTCACAGGCGAGTCCAAGGGCGATATAGTCGCCCCCGCTGCCGCTCCAACGAGGAGGCAGTGATAGCCCCAAGAGGCCGAGTTCAGCCATCCGCCGGGCGATTTTCAGGTCAAACACACCCTGGCGGTCGTTCTCTCTCACTTTTGGTTGAACCTCATTACGGGCAAAGTCCCGCGCAAGTTTCTGGGTTAACAGGTGTTCTTCGGTAAAAGTGAAATCAATCACCGGGGTATGACCCGTTGGTAAACCTTGCCAATGTTCTTCAAAAGTCCGCGGAGATTGAATACCTTTCTCAATTCCTCGGAGGTTAAATATCTTCTCACCATTTCGCTCTTTTCGGCGAGGAGAGTAAATGTTTTGCCAGTGCTCGTTGCTTCAAATGCCAGTTGTTGGACAAGCCGATATGCCTTGCTCCGGTTCATCCCTTTATTCACAAGCTCCAAAAGTAGCGCCTGGGAGAAAAAGGTCTCGCCGGAAAGTTTGAGGTTTTTCTCCATCTGGTCGGGTTTAACCACCAGTCCGGAAAGGACTCTGTTCATCTGGACCAGGCAGTAATGGGTGAGGGTAAATGATTCCGGGATGATGATGCGTTCCGCGGCGGAGTTGGTGAGGTCGCGCTCGTGCCAGAGGGGAATGTTTTCAAAAGCGGCAAAGGCATATGCCCGAATCACCCGCGCAAGTGAGCAGATGCGTTCGCAGATGATGGGGTTTTTCTTGTGCGGCATCGCTGATGAGCCTGCCTGGGTTCTGCCAAACGGTTCAGCCAGTTCGTTGATCTCGGTGCGCTGGAGATTCCTGATTTCGGTAGCGATGCGCTCAAGACCACTACTAATCAGGGCAAGGACAGAGAGGAGATAGGCGTGCCGGTCACGGGGAATGACCTGGGTTGAGACCGGTTCAGGTTTCAAACCCAGCCTCTTCAGAACCCTTTTTTCAACCTCTGGTCCTAACTGGGTATAAGCACCAACCGTGCCCGAAATCTTACCGTAGCCAATTTCATCCTCTGCCTTTTCAACCCGCTTGAGGGCGCGCTCAATCTCACTGAGCCAGGAGAGGCATTTCAGCCCGAAGGTAATCGGTTCGGCATGGACACCATGGGTTCTGCCCATCATTGGTGTCCATTGGTAGCGTCGGGCAAGTCCGACAACCGTTTTTCTTAAATCCATAAGCGCGGTGCGGATGGTTTTCAGCCCGGCAAGACAGCGGAGCGCAAGCGCAGTATCCACTACATCATAGGAGGTAAGACCGTAATGGACAAATCTGCCAAAAGGACCGATACTTTTGGCAACGCTTTTGGTAAAGGCGATGACATCGTGACCGGTCTCCTTTTCAAACCGCTCAATCTCTTTGATTTTGAAGCTCGCCTTCTGGATTGCTTTTGCCGCACTTTTGGGGATTATACCCATCTCTCCTTGCACCTGCGCCACAATTTTTTCCACTAACAGCCAGTAGGAGAACTTGGTCTGTTCAGACCAGAGTTCAGACATTTCCGGAAAGGAATAGCGGGTGCTCATCTTAACTGGTAGAGGATTCTAAGTTGCTCGCCTTTGCGGTCAATCACCAGGTCAATCTTACCCTCCAAGCGCTCCAGCCGCTCCTTGAGGCTGCGGGCAGAGGAGACAACCTTGCCCTGATAAATCAACAAAACATCACCAGGTAAGAGTCCAATCCTTTCAGCAATTGAGCCCTCATTGACCTGAATCACCACCACCCCTTTGGTATGGGCAAGTCCGAAGCGGCTGCGCAGTGTCGGGTTGATGTCCGCAATCACCGCGCCGATTTTGGTACTGACCCTTTCGTATTCTACCTGGGTTTGACCGAGAGCCTCGCTGATAAAACGCTTGACCTCATTTATCGGGCGGGCAAAACCGACACCTTCAGAGCCACCAGCATGGGAGAAGATGAAGGTGTTGATGCCGATGACCTCTCCAAGGGCATTGACTAAAGGACCACCAGAGTTTCCCGGATTGATTGCCGCATCGGTCTGAATCATATCGGTGAATACCGGACCGCCTTGACGGGAACGGATGTCCCTATGCAGAGCCGAGATGACGCCAACGGTTACGGTTGGCTGGGCATCCTCAATCAGAAATCCGAACGGGTTGCCAATCGCTATTGCCCACTCGCCAATCAAGAGGTCGTCAGAGTTGCCAAGTGGTGCGACCGGCAGGTTTTCGCCGCTGATTTTCAAAAGTGCGAGGTCGCGGTCAGAATCCAGTGCCAAAAGTTCGGCATCAAAGGTGCGGTTGTCAGGCAGGGTTACCTTGATTTTGGTGGCGTTGTTGACCACATGGGCGTTGGTAACAACATACCCCTTGGCGTCAACGATAACACCTGAACCCATTGACTTCACCTCCTGCCGGAATGAGTGGCGCGGGAAGAAGTCGCGGAAGAAGTCGTCGAACCCGAAAAAGCCAAACGGGTCATAACTGACAATCCGGGTCTGGGTTACTATGACCGAAACAACCGCCGGGCTCACCCTTTGGGCGGCAAGGACAATCGCATTGGTCCGGGAGCGGTCAATCTCGGTGTTAACACTTATAACTGAGGGCGCTGGCCGCGGGTTCTGCGGAGAGGAAAACCCACCGCAGGCGAGCGGGCACAAGAGGAAAAATACCAA
>JBDRUF010000024.1 GCA_039801245.1 candidate division WOR-3 bacterium | reverse complement strand
TTGAGAAGGTGCTGAATCGCCTTGCTGGGGTGAAACTGGCACAGGTAAATTTTGCCGCAGAAGAGGCAGTAGTTGAGTATGACCCAAAAATAACACCGCTTGCCGAGCTGGAAAAGACAATTACCGCACTTGGATATGAAATTCGCCAAAGAAAGGTTGATGAAAGCGAGGCGATTGCCCGCGAACTCCACCGGGCAAAAATGAGAATGGTCTGGGCATGGGTTCTGGTTGCGCCGGCAATGCTCTTAATGGCGCTTCATCTTTTTGGTCTTTTCCATCTGCCGATGAGATTGATGACCGCAATTGAGCTCATATTGGGCACGGCCGCCCTTTTTGGTCCGGGCTGGCATACGCTCAAAGCCGCATTCGGCTCGCTCAAGGCGCGTTCGGCAACAATGGATGTTTTAATCAGTTTGGGCACAATTGCCGCGCTTTTTTCCGGTGTCCTTGTTATCTTTGGACTTGAGGTGGAAAATCTTGGTCGCGTCGCAGGCATGCTCCTCGCAATCTATTTGACTGGCAGGTTCCTTGAGGCAAGGGCAAAGGGTAGAGCTGCACAGGCGATTCGGCAGCTCATTGCCTTAGGCGCTCGCACCGCTAAGATTGTCATTGACAACAATGAGATTGAGGTTCCGATCTCAAGGCTGAAACCCGGTGACATCATGCTCATCCGACCTGGCGAAAAGATACCAACAGACGGCATCATTATTGAAGGCAGAACCGAGATTGATGAATCAATGGTAACTGGCGAGCCTTTGCCGGTTGAGAAAAAGCCCGGTGATGAGGTGATTGGCGCAACCATCAATGGCACCGGCTTTATCAGGGTTGCGGTCAGGCGCGTGGGCAACGACACCTTTCTCTCTCAGGTCATCAGGCTTGTGGAACAGGCACAGGGAAAAAAGATTCCGGTTCAGGCCTTTGCTGACCGCATCACCGCCTGGTTTGTGCCTGTTATCCTTCTAATTGCCCTTTTCACCGCATTGTTCTGGTTTGCCTTTGCACCTGCGCTCAAACCGGTGCTTTTCTGGGCAAAAACTTTTCTGCCCTGGGTCAATCCTGAACTTTCCCCTCTTTCCCTGGCTTTATTCGCGGGCATTGCGGTTCTTGTTATTGCCTGCCCGTGCGCGCTTGGTCTGGCAACACCTACCGCCCTGATGGTAGCAACCGGCATTGCCGCTCGCAAGGGCATCATCTTCCGTTCGGGTGAGGCGATTCAGACCTTAAAGGATGTCAGGGCGATTGTCTTTGACAAGACCGGCACCATCACCAAAGGCAGACCCGAGGTTACCGAAATTGTTCCTTTGCCGGGCATTGACCCAAAACAACTGCTCGCCTATGCGGCAGCGCTTGAGCAGGGCTCAGAACATCCAATTGCCCTTGCGGTTCTTCAGGAGGCGAAGAGGCGGCAGATTGAGCCCTATTTTGCCAAGGATATCACCACCTTTCCCGGTATGGGCATCAAAGGAACGGTTGCAGGCAAAACTGTCCTTGCCGGCAAGCTAAGTTTTTTAAAGGAAAACAATATTGATACGACCAGACTTGCCGAATCAACCCCTCAAACTGCAGGGACTCTTCTTTACCTTTCCCTTGACAATCAGCCGCTCGGGCTTATCTGCCTGACCGATACCCTCAAACCCGAAGCAAAGGGAGCCATTTTGGAACTCACCCGACTTGGCATTGTGCCGGTGATGCTTACCGGTGACAGCGAAGAGGGCGCAAAAGCGATTGCCCTTCAGGCAGGCATAGAAAGGTTTGTTGCCCGGGTCCTGCCCGCAGACAAGCAGCAGGAGATTGAAAAATTGAAAAGGGAGTTTGGCAGGGTGGCGATGGTCGGCGATGGCATCAATGATGCACCCGCGCTCAAGGCGGCAGATGTGGGCATAGCGATTGGCACCGGCACCGATGTTGCCATTGCTGCCAGCGATGTTACCCTTGTCCGCGGTGAACTGACCGGCGTTGTCTCGGCTGTCAAACTCTCCCGCGCCACCTTCAGAAAAATAAAACAGAACCTCTTCTGGGCGCTGTTTTACAATGTCCTTGCCATTCCTTTGGCGATGCTCGGGCTATTGCATCCGATAATTGCCGAGATGGCGATGGCGCTCTCCTCAATCAATGTTGTTACCAACTCCCTGCGCCTGCGTCGGGTGAGGGCATAAAACCGGTTGTCCTTTTGATTCAAAATAATCAGAAATGGGAAAATCCCAAAAGGTTTTTGCAAATTTTCTTTAATTACAATCCCGCCAAAGATTCAGGTTGAATTTTCCCCCGCCTTTTAGATGGGAATCGACCCCGGGGGTCACTCCCCCATTGATACCCGCAGCAATTTTTCAGTTGGCTAAATATATTAAAATTAAGACACTTATGAACAACAGGTTGCTAATTAATACAGACATCATCCTTTGACTTGCACTGTTCGCACTCAAGTTCAAGGGTGATGTGGTTGATGGCAAACCGCTCCTTTAATGCACAGTTCAGTTTTGATAGCAGCGGATGAAAACTGCTCAATGAGTTGTCCTTTACCACCAGATGCGCCATCAAAGCCCGCTCCTCCTCACCCAAGGTCCAGATGTGCAGGTCATGGACATTTTCAATCAGGGGTGAGAAATCCTTGATAAACCTCTGCACCTGGTCAAAATTCAAATCCCTGGGTGTGGCGTCAATTAAAATGCTTGTTGCCTCTCTAAAAATCCGCCAGACACCAAAAATCACCAGGCAGGCAACAGCAATGGAAAGAATGGGGTCAACAATTGACCAGCCGGTCAATCTGATGACAACGCCACCAACAAGGACGGCAACAAAGCCCAACAGGTCATCAATCAGATGCCACATCGCTGCCCGGATGTTCAAGGAGTGGCGGTGTTTCTTTAAAATGAGGACCGCTGTCCCGTTGACAAAAAATGCGACAACCGCCATCAATATCATCACCGGGCTTTTTACCGGCTCAGGACTGAAGATGCGGACAATTGCGGCACGGATTATCAAGACGGTGAAGACGCCGAGCGCCAGCGCATTGACAAATGTTATCAGAATCCTGACCTTGCGATAGCCAAATGTCCGGCGCCGGTTTGGCGGCAGAACTGAAAGCCGCAGACCAACATAGGAAAGCCCGAGCCCAACCGCATCGCCAAAATCATGCACCGCACCGGCAAGCAAAACGAGGGAGTTGGCAAGTAAACCGGTAATAATTTCGGCAACGGCAAAACTTAAATTCAAAGCAAGGGCCAAAATGAGGCTCCGCGCCTGAACCTGGTGACTGTGGCGATGATTTGCTTCCAAAGAAATTGCTTACAAACCCTTAATTTTGTCTCTGAAGATGCGCGCCTCGGTCTCGTTAATCGCCATGCGGTTGACAAAATGGTCAATCTGCGGTGTGCGCAGGAGGTAGTTGCCATTGACCACCAGAAGCCCGAGGTTTGCCCAGGAGTGCACCAAACGCAGGTCGCGCTTTATCTCATTATAGACGCGTTCCTCTTTTATCGGTCTCATCGTCTCCGGGTTCAAAACAAACATAATGAGAATCAAAGGGTCGGAGTGGAGGACAAGGCGCAAACCGGGTGGCGTCCCTTGGCTTTCCGGAAAAAGATCAACCGAGATAATATTGCTCGGGCGGAGGAGTTTTTCCAGGTTGATTTCTGGTGTGAAGCCCAGCCGCACGGCGATCACACCCATACCCACATTCTGCAGCTCGGTTCCATTCACCACCGGCTTGAGATGGCGCACCATCCGGATGGTAAAGGTGGCGTAATCCTGCTCCTCTAAGAGCCGGCGAAAGATAATCCAGGTCATTATCCCTGCCAGCCCCTTCTGCCGGTAATCAGGATGAACCAGCGCATCCCAGAGGATGATGCCGGTTCCAGGCGGGTTGCGCTCTATTAAAACCTTGCCAATCTCCTTCTGGTCGTAAAGGTAAATAGCGGCGCTCTTTGGTAGGAGTTCGGTCTTTACCTCCAACTCCCTATTGGCAAGACCGCCCTCAAGGATTTGGATGCGGTTTTCGTCCAGCCACTTAATCTGGGGGCAGAACCTTGCCGGCTGATACACAAAACCTCCCCCCGCCTCATCCGAATTGCGGCTGAACCTACCTCTCGGAGAATGTTTTTTTGCTGAGAACATCTTCACGCAATACAAAATATAAATGACAAAACTGGCAGTGCAAAGTTTTTACGCCCATTTTGACTTTTACGCCACACCAATAAAAATACCAAGGCGACTGTCACTGTCAAATTTTGAAGAGGAAAATATCTTCGTTGCTTCCTTGACAATACCCTTTTAGGCGTTAATATTCTGCATAAAGTTTTTATCATAAAGGAGGAAAAAATGAAGAAAGCCCTGGTTCTACTCTTGACGGTAATCAGTGCAGTTTTTGCGAGAAGCACTGCCGGTGGTTACGGTTGCTTCGGTCCCAGCCTTGCCCTGATTAACTTCGACAACATCAACAAGACATTTAGGGACAATAAGGTGGAAGAACTTTCATCCCAGCACTGGATGTTTGGTGGTGGCGGCTATGCGCTCGTCAACCGGATTATGATTGGTGGTGCGGGCTGGGGTGGCACCCAGAGCGTTACATCAGAATCTCTGAACCTTTTCTGCCAGGTCAATTATGGTGGTGGTGAGTTTCGTGCCGGCTATGCTGTTCTTGATCTGAAAAATCTGCTCCTTGTTCCCACCCTCGGCATTGGTGGTGGTGGCTACTCAATCAACCTCGGACCATATAACCAGACCGTTCCCAACTTTGACAGCCTGCTTCATCATCCCGGACGCACCTCAACCGTTGACTTTTCTGGCTTCACCCTCAACCCCCAACTTGCCATTGTCATTCCCATCTCCTTTGTTGGTGTGGAAATCAGGGGCGGCTATTGTTTTGGACCGCTCGCCGGTGACTGGAAGTTTGCCGACCGGGGTGTCTTAGCAAAAGGTCCGGAGATGGCAAAGGCAAACCCCTGGTTCAGTCTCAATGTTTTGTTTGGCGGTTTCAGTAAGGAAAAGACCCAGTTCAAGGGCAAAATTGAACTTGAGGGTGGAGAAGAAAAAGAGGAAGAAGAAAAGGAGTAGACCAGGATTTAGCAGGTTTTTATTGCCAGCGGCTGATTATTCTTTAAAATAGTTATCATAAAAATTTTATCAGGAGGACAATTGAAAAGACTTTTCGCTCTTTGCTTTATATTTGCCAGCGCCGCGATTGCGGGCAATATTACTAAAACGGTTAGTTTGGAAAAAGACCGGCTCGGTTTCTCCACCTATCAGGGTTACGATGCTATTGAACTTTCAGAAGCCATCTTTATCCCTGACCCGGGCAAACCCGCCCTTCCCCATATTACCGCCACCCTTGTCATCCCTTTTGATGCCCGGCTGATTAATGTAACTGTTGAACCGCTTGCCACTGAACAAATCCAACGCAGGTTCAACATCCTGCCTGCGCAACTGCCAGTGCCCATTTCCCAAAAGGAAAAGCCGCCATTTATTCAGCCCGACCCGGAAATCTACTCCTCAGACAGACCATTCCCTGATGAGATGCTTATCCATTACTCAACCGGCAGTGCTAGTGGTTTCAAACTGGTCAGCCTTGTCATCTGCCCGTTCACCTATTATCCTGCCTCAGGCAGACTTCTCTTTCACCGCCGGTTCAACATCAAATTAAACTATGAAACCAATGCCCGCTCACCGGTTAACCTTTACCCTGCGCAAAAGGAAAAGATGCTTCAAAGCCTGAAAGGTCTGGTTATTAACCCCGAACATCTAACAATTTTCTCACCGCCCGCATTAGAAACCGACCAGCCTGAGATTGAATATCTTCTCATCACCAGCCCGGAACTTGCCTCCTTTTTCAACACCTACCTTCAATACAAAAACAGCCGCGGTCTCAAAACCGAACTGAAAACCACCGACTGGATTGAGCGCAACTATCCTGGAAGAGACCTGCAGGAAAAAATCCGCAACCTTATCACCGACTACTTTCACAACCGCGGTCTTATCTATGTCCTTTTAGCCGGTGACAACCGCCAGGTTCCTTCAAGGCGAATCCGTGTTGATGTCGGCAACGAACAGGGTTCAATCCCGACCGATTTGTACTACGGCGACCTTGACTATTCCTGGGACTCAAACCACAACAACCTCTTTGGCGAGATGGACGATTCGGTTGACCTCTATGCCGATGTGTTTGTCGGTAGAGCCTCGGTTGACAACCAGACTCAGGTTGAAAACTTCATCGCCAAGGTGCAAGCCTTTGAGAACAGCCCGGCACCGGACTATATCCAGCGCAGCCTTTTGCCCTCAGGCTGGCTCTGGCGTTCAATCGGCTACCATGGCAGGTTTGTCAACGACTCCATCGCCGATCTCACTCCCCCCGGCTGGATTGACCGCAAACTGGAAAACCCGCCCAGCGCCAGGGTTGTTGCCGACTCCTTTGACCATGGCTTTTTACTGTTTGACCCGGCAGGTCATGGCAACGAAGCCGGTGTGTATGACGAAGACGGCACCCCAATCTACACCACCAGCTACGCCTCAAGACAACAGAACCAGAACCGTTTCAGCATCATCACCTCTCTTGCCTGCAACCCAGGCAATTTTGAGGCTGAAGACTGCCTTGCCGAGGTTGCGCTCAACTGCGCAGACGGTGGTGCCATCGCCGTAATGATGAACTCCCGCTATGGCTGGGGAACCCCACCTTCAATGGGACCTTCAGAAAAGCTGTGCGTTCGCTTCTATGACTACCTCTTCAACCTCACCGAGTCCCGGTTAGGAACCTGCCACAACCGCTCAAGAGAGGAGTATGCCCCTGCTGCACTTTACTCATCCCTCTGGCGCTGGTGCCTGACCGAATTCAACCTCCTTGGCGACCCGACGATTGACATCTGGACCGATACCCCGGACTCCCTGAATATCTCCACGCTTGACACCATCCTCACCGGCTCCCAGACTCTGACGGTAACGGTAACAGAAAACTCCAGCCCGGCTGCCGGCGTGCTCGTAACCGCATACAAAGATGGCGAAGTGCTCGTCAAAGGAACAACATCAGGTAGCGGTCAGGTTAACCTCGATATTCACCCGCTCACCACTGGTGAACTTTCAATAACAGCAACTCGCCACAACAACCTGCCCCGGGAAAAATTGCTAACTGTCCTGCAAGGAGACCCAGAACCGGTCCTAATCTGCACCCGCCAAGAGATTAACGATTCTACCGGGGCAAACCCGAACCACATCCTTGAACCCGGAGAAACCGCCCGACTCAACCTCCTCATCAAAAACATCGGACTGGCTCCGGCAACAAACACAACCGTTATCCTCCGCACCTTAAGTCCGGAGATTTCAATTATTGATTCTGTCGCCACCCTTGGCAACATCTCTGCCCAGGACTCGGCATTAACCGATAATCTGACCGTTACCGCTCAAAGTTCTGCCAAACCAGGTTCCAATCCAGAATTTCTTGCTATCATCCGTTCTGACCAGAATGAATCTAAGTTTTGTTTTGCAATCACCATTGGCTATCCAGGCAGAATCTGGGCAGACATTGATACCGGCGCCTGCGCCCTTTCCATAACCGCGCGCGGAACCATTGGCTATGACCCGGCTGAAAACCGCCAGGGCCGAGGCTTCCGCTATCCCAAAACCGATACCAGCGGCTTGAACATCGCCAGTTTTGTCATCGGCAACTCAAAGGATTACCTTGTTGACCGCTTCTACAGCGAGAATGGCTCTGACTCGGACTGGCAACTTCAGGACAGCATCCGCTCCTTGCTCCCTCTCTACAATGCTTCCCAACTCCTCCGTTCAACATTCAATGATGGTGCCCATCCCCAGCCGAAAAACATCACTGTTGAGCAGCTTGCCCTTGGTCTCAGCCAGCCCGAACTCAACAACACAGTTGTCCTTGTCTATGACATCTTCAATAACGGCACAATTGCGATTGACAGCCTTTTCTCCGGCATCCTTGCCGACTTTGATGTCGTTCCCACTGATCGGCTCCACGACCTTGCCTACACCCTGCCTCAATTGAACACCGCCCTTATGCGCAATGCCAACTCCTCCCGGCACTACTTCGGCGTCAAACTGCTCTATCCTCATAGTCCGGCAAACCTGACCTGCATTGACCACAACCGTTATGTCTATCCCGACTCCGCAATGACCGATGATATGAAATACCGCGCCCTGACCGGAAGGCTTGGAATTCAGAATAGCGACCGCCCCTTCAACTGGTCTGTTGGTATCAGCAGCGGTCCATTCAATCTCGCTCCTAACGGCAGACAGCGCCTGGCATTTGCCTTTATCGCCGCACCTGACTCTCAATCATATATCAGCTCCTGCGAGCGAGTTCAAGAATGGTTTAACAACAATGTCGGGATTGAAGAAACCGGTCAAATCTCAAAAACTGATTTTCCCAATCTCCTTCTCTCCCCCAACCCCTTTAACAAAAAGACCAACATCCATTACCTTCTACCCGCTCCCTCTCGGGTCATCATCACCGCCTACGACATCACCGGCAGAACCGTGGGAACCCTCCTCGACCAGAAGAACCAGCCTGCTGGAACTCATTCGCTCTTGTGGGAGCCAGAAAATCTGGCTCAAGGTGTATACTTTATCAAACTTGAAACATCATCCTTCTCCTCAACCCAAAGGGCACTCCTCCTGCGCTAAAAAATACCCTCAAGTTAGTTTCTGGTTCTGAATTCCTGGCTCACAGTTTGTTAAACCATTACCCGATTATGACGGCAACCGAAACAAGATAGGAAATGGTGGAGGGGACCTACCCCAGAAAATTTTCTATCTTATCAAAAATCAAATAGATAAATAAAAATTTGCCCTTTTCTTTAAACCCCGGTTTTTCATCCAAAAGGGGCGAAGGCTACAATAAAAAACAGGGATATAAAGGTTAACCTATGATTACTTTGACCCGCCAAGCCCATAAATTATAATCGGGTTATGAAACTTATGGTGAAAGATACCAGAGCAGGCGCTCCTGGCATGGTTTTATGCCAACAAAAAAGTATCTTATTCCTATAGGAGAGAAAAGGGATGGCTGAGGAACTGATAAAACTTTTCCGTTACCAGTTGGGCAAGAAACAGTACCAAGAACTGGAGGGGACATATCTGGAACTTTTGGAAAAAAACCTGAGCCTGGCTGAACTTCTAAATCTGGTGGAACTGGTGATTCGCTGGGGAACAAAGGAACTGGCAATTACCCTCCTGTGGGTTCTGGCCACCCATCTGCAAGACCAGGGGCGCTACGATGAGGAATTAAGGGTCCTGCGCCGACTTGTGGAACTGAACCCTGATGATGAAAAACTCACCAAGGCAATCACCAACTGCCTGAAAAACCTTTACCAGCATGAGCCTTTATTGGACAAAATCTTGCAGAAGGCGGGTCTGGGATATGGCGAGCCTTTGACCGAGGCGCTGGAAAGGTTTGACCGTTACTTCTCCCTGATGCCGGGCAGGCTGGTCTATGACGAGGAGGAGGGGTCGGGTGAAATTAAAAGCCTTGATTTACTCCTTGACCGGGTTTTGGTCCGATTTGACTCCGGGATTGATTTGACCCTTGATGTTCAGAGCGCTGTCAACCGTTTCAGTTTTCCTGACGAGATGGGCTTCTTTTATCTAAAAAATAAAGAGCCGGAAAAACTCAAGGAGTTGATTGCGAAAGAGCCGGCAGAGGTGGTGGCACGCTATCTCCGCGATATCAGAAAAGGTGCGAGCCCAAGTGAAATTGAAAGGACACTCTTACCCCTAATAGGGAAGGAAAACTACGCCAGTTTCTGGGAAAGGGCAAAAAAGGGGCTCAGGAGCCATCCCCATATTGTTGTTCAGAACCGACCGGTCCGTTCCTACCTTTGGGTTGACAAGCCTGAAGATAAGGTAGGTGGGAATGGTGAGAAATTGCCCAAAAAAGAAAAAAAAGAGCCGGTGAGTGAATACGATACCAGTAAACTGGCATCAGCAACTCTGACAGAGCTATTACAAGCCTTTACAGGTTTGCGCACCACCCAGGAGAGAAAAAGGGTTCTTGAGGAGTTGGTTAAAATACGCCCTGACTGGGAGGAGCTATACCAACTCCTTTTCCTGAGCGTGAATGATAGCCGGAGCCGCAGCCTTATTGCCGAAAAACTGCAAAGGGAAAAGCCACCGGTATGGCAGAAATTGCTGGCATCGGTTTTGACCGATTATCGTGCCAATGCCGAGGCGTTTCTCTTCCTTGCGGAAAGAACCGACACCTTTTCTGCCCGTCAGACGGTCTCACGACTCCTTGACATTATGGAGCTGGATTCAAACCGCAGCCGCCAAAACCGGGCGAAAAAACTCCTTGTTGCGGAAAACTACCGGCTAATACTTGCGCTCTTGGAGGATTTGAACGAAGAGGAGGCAAGCCGCCTTTTGCAGCGCATCCAGGCGAGCCGCACCCTTGAACAGTTTCAACAAGACGATATTACTGATTTGATTACCAGCAAATTTGGAAAACTTGCACCCAACCAGGAGTCACCAATCGTCTGGAGTTCGGTCGCAGGGATCGAAAGGGCAAAAAGGGAACTTGATTTTTTAATCCGGGAGGAACTGCCCAAATCGGCAGAGGAACTAGCCCGTGCGCGCGCGTTCGGTGACCTTTCAGAAAACTATGAATACAAGGCGGCAAAGGAAAAGCAGATGCGCCTAATGGAGAAAATCAGGCGCCTCCAGACAGCGCTGAAAAATGCCCGGGCGCTTGAGCCGGATAAGATTGATACCAGCCAGGTCAACATTGGCTGCCGGGTCCAACTTGCTGATGAGGAGGGCAAAATTCAGGAGTTTGTCATCCTGGGACCCTGGGATTCAGACCCGGAAAAAGGGGTAATATCTTTTGAGTCACCAATGGCAAGAGCGCTTTTGGGCAAAAAGCCAGGCGAATCGGTGAAGATGGGCGAAAAAAGATTGTTAATAAAGGGGATAACAAAGGCGTTATAAAAGAATGGCGCGGATAACTGCTGCTGGTGAAGAAGCGGTTCTCCAGGCGGTGAGGACATTAAAAAGGGGGGGACTGGTGATTTTCCCCACCGAAACGGTTTATGGAATCGGTGCGGATATCAGGCAGCCTGAGGCGATTAAAACAATATTTGCCATCAAAGGCAGGAATTTTAGCCAGCCGTTACTTATCCACTGCGGCAACAAGAGTCAGCTGCGGATGATGGTAAAGGAGGTTCCGGAATGGGCAGAGCCACTGATTGACCGTTTTCTACCCGGACCACTTGCCTTGATATTTTTCCGTTCAGAGATGGTACCTGATATTGTCACCGCGAGCAGAGAGACCGTTGGCATCAGGGTTGTCGCCAATGGGATTTTTGCCAGCATCTCCGAAGAGTTGGGCGCACCGCTTGCGGGCACAAGTGCCAACAAAAGTGGCGAACCAGCGACGAACGATTTTGCTAAAATTGCGGCGGAGGTTATCGGTCAAGTCGATTTGGCAATAAATGCAGGAAGAAGTGGGAGTGGCAGGGCTTCAACAATCCTTGACCTGACGGTCGAGCCGCCCCGAATAATCCGCAAGGGTGAGATTGGTAAGAAGGAGATTGAAAGGGTATTGGGTGCGGTTGTCATCGATAACGATACTCCACCTTAATGAAAAACTCCGGCTGAACCCTTTTTCTATTAGGCGCGCCCTCGGGATGCTGACAGTAACTCAAGGCCGCTTTTGTTAATAGATAAAGTTCGGGCAGAGGTGAGAACTCTACTTCCGGTCCGATACGCAATGTCCTTTCCACCTCCTCAACAACCGTTCCGGCTGAATCCCAGCCCCGGGCAGGAAACTCGTAGTAACGACGAAGAAAAACCGTGTCAGTTGACAGATCAAAGCAAAGCCGGTCCAAATCACCCCGATTGTAAAAGCCACGACGGGTGTAATCGGCTGATAATGAGGTCTGAAGCCAGTCAAAGATAGTGAACCTCACCCTTCCCCATAACTGGTCGGCATCGGGTCCAATCTCATGCCCCAAGGGCACGGAGTAGTTTGCAAATATTATATCGCGCAGCCGGTGATAGTAGGTGAAGGCGGTAACAAGGGCATATTCAAGGCGAATGTCGATAGGTATTTGGGGCGTAAAGAAGATGCCTGTCTGCAAGCCAACGCAGTTAGGCGCATCCTTTCTCGTATTGAACTCAAAGTTGTCAATAAGTAACTGCCCGTAGATTTTTGTCCGGGGGAGGTACAGCACCGCATCCCCGCCTACAAGCAAATTGTCACCGTGCCCGGAATTAGCAACCGAGAAATAAAGGGGAAGCAACGGATTGAGCATGCCGCTGAAGTCCTGTGCCGACTCATAGGTATACACATTAAACATCGCACCACCAATGGTGAGGCGTTGGCAAAGGGAAACCTCAAGCCTTTGCGCAGAGAGAAAAGGGTGCCTCTCATTCCAACGGGAAAGCATCGCAGTAAAACTGATAAATTTTAGGTTAGGACCGGTGAGGGAAAACTGAATCTGGTCAAGCGCTGGCGCATTGTCGGAAAGCATCACTGAGGAAAGATAACCAGGACCCCAGAAGAGTTCATCCCTGCCTATCTCCATTCTGACCCAAGGGAGTTTGAAACCAAAATATGCCCGCTCCATCTCAAAAAGAACCCGGTCACGCCAGGAGATTACCCGGCTGTTAGGGTTATGACAGCCCGAGGAGTCAAACACCCTTGGTTCACGAGGGTTCAAAAAGGACATCTCTATCCGTTCAGAAAAGAAAAACCTGTTGTCGGGTCTATTGTTAAAGACGGTACCAATACCAACTCGCTGCTTTTCTTTGGTTAAGTGGGCGCGGGAAAAGAAATCTGCCCGAACCACACCATCATCAACATTGAAACTGAAGACCGGCTTTCTCCTTTTCACCAGTTGCAGTTCTTCACCAAACTCCCAACTTAAGCGATTGAGTGCTGCCCTTTGTGCTAAATTCAAATGTTGGGATTTACCATTGGAATCAGCCTCAAGGAAAAGGCGAAACAGCTCCTTTCTTGGCCAGGGTCGGCTTGTTGAGGGTAGAGTTGAAATCAGTCCCGATGTCTTCAATAGGTCAATGTCCTCATAGAGCCGGGAATCGCTCGGAATGTATTCAACCCCGGTTTCTGAAGCAGGAACTGCACAGATGAATACTATCAAGAATGTGCTCAAAATCATCTATTTTTCGGGAACCGGAACTTCAATAAATTTATCGCCATCCCAGATGTACTTGGCGATCGTCCAGTTGCGGAAATGCTGGATTTCAACATAGCCTGGTTTAATTAGCACCGGACTATTTGCCCATCCGGCATTAGGCACATTGAGGAGCGTTTCTGCGTTCAGACCCCTGGCGGTGTGCACAACATCGTAAATCCAGAACTGATTCCCGAGCGCAGGAAATACCTCTTTCGCCACCAGGAGTAAGGGCTTTTCTTCATTAGTCAAAAAGGCGGTGGCGACTTCAGCATAAATATCAGTAAAGGTGTCATAAAACAATGCCTCATCCTCGGTCAAAGCCAAAATTACCTCAGATTTGTGGGCTCTGATTCTCAAACACCACTGGATTTGCAGAAACTGTACCTCAAGGGTATCCGGCTTGCGGTCGCCGTCCACATCCAAGAAAATAACGAGGTTGGTATCCAAGAGAAAACGGGACACTTTAATAGGTCCGAAATAATCCCGGCCCCGGATGAGGGGCTCTTTAAGTTGCATCATCAGGAGTAATGACAAAAAGAACACAGGTCAGCCCTGGGCAAAAGCTATCTTATCACCCCGAGCCAGTCGCGCAATAGAAACTGGAACCTGCCGATGAGAAGGGACATGCGTGCCATCACCGTGTAGCCGAATGAGGCGCCAAACCCAATCATCAGAAAGATAATGCCGGTCTCAGAGGCAATTTTTAATGCCCCCTTGTGTTCCCTTGAGAAGAAGAAGTAGAGTACCGAGCAGATGACACCGATAAATGAAATCAACGCCCAGAGGAAAACATCCCAACGGGCAAAGATTGAAGGTGTTAATAACGTCCCCTGAATCTGTTTGATGATATTGGTCTGGAAATATGCCGGAATTGCCACGCCTGACGCCCAGCCCAAGACAAAGCCCATCGGAATGCGGATGAGCCAGGAGACCTTGGGTATGAACCGGCAGAAGTAGCAGAGACCGAGCGCAAACGGAATGATGTAAAGTAACTGCCCCTGCCGGAAAAGGGGAGTAACCAGGTCAGGATAAACCGAGTTATACCAGGTGAGGGCGATGGTGTAACCTACCGAGACACCAACAAACAGGTGTTCGCAGAACTTGTAAAATGGGTTGTCCTTCCAAAGAAAGGAGAAAATACCAAAGGTCAGTATGACCGCGAGCCAGGTCCAGATACTGGTTGAGATATGCATCTTACCTCCTTTTCCTGCGGGTGGCAAAAAATGCCAGGTTCCCGATAATAACCAGGACCATAATCACAATATGGGCTAAGGACTGAGAGTCCATTGCCGCCACCGCGGGCATATAAGCCTTGCTGTAATTGTTACGCTGGATTAGAACCTCGTATTCTGCTGCCCCTTTCATTCCGGCTAAAAGACCGGTCAGTTGACCGCTCTGAAGATAAGGATAGGCATCAGCAGCAGAAACTGCAGTGACACCGGCAGCGACACGCATCCCATACCTTGACTGGGCATATAGCAGCCAGTCAGCAAAGCCCGGGGTGCCTGCGGAGATGGCAACCATAAAGGGAATGTCCTTTAGCCTTGTTACCTCCTGCATCATCAAAAGGGAATCAAGGGGGTGTCCGTAATAGTCAACCGGAAAAACATTCTTGATGTTTTCCCCCATTCCCAAGATTACCGCATCAACACCCGCCTTCCAGCCAAGATAGACCACATCCTCGCCATACCTTTTACCATACTCCGGCGGAATCTCAGTTATTGCCTTGTCGGCAAGACCGGCACCGGTAATCCACAGCCCGCACAGGAGAACCTTGACATCACGGGCAAATGCATGCCGCATCAGGGCGACGAGCATTGGATAGAGTTCAGGCATTGAAGCCGGGTCAAAATCAACAGAAATGAGTAGCGTCTTGCCGGGTGGAATCGCATCAACCGCATCAAATACCGCCTTTGCCCTTGGTCCAGAACTCACACCCAGTCCCAAGGGTTTGAGAAGGGGAAACAGGACCAAAACCGCCATCACAATAAAGATTATCTTACGGTCAATCTTTAACAGTTTCTCGAAGATGCTCATCCCTTACCTCCTCCTAACCAGCCCCTTTCAATCCCCAAGATAACCTTGAGCGATGTTGCTATTGCGCCTAAGGCAACACCAAAGAGAATCCCCCGCTTTGCCGCCATATTGGGAACCGAGAGAACCCATTCTGCCAGTTCGGGCAGTTTTCCCCAGATTGCCGCACCAACCGGGACCATGCCAATCATCACGACAAAGGCGGCAATTAAGAGTAGTGCCGCCTCTTTGGTGCGGGCGCGGAAGGCACGGTAGGCAGCAGATGCCATATAGAATGCCAAAATGGCAAACATTGATGAGTTCAGAGGAACAAGGATGTTTTTGAACAGAACCTCCTGCAATGGTGAGCCCGGCTTCACACCCCAGATTAAACCTATCAATGCGGTTATCACCAAGGCGACGAGGGTAACGATGGAATACCCCCAGCCCGTTCTTTTGCGCTGAAGCCGGTCAATGTGATAAAGGATAAGGCTGCCAACACCTAAGACCAAGGCGAATGCCGAGACAATCCTGATCCATTTGGTGGTCAGGTCATAGAAACTGACCGAGACCGGATGGGGTATGAAGAACTGACACATCATCACAATGCCCATACCCAGACAGATTGCCAAAGGTAGCGTCCTGCGCATATTTGCCTCCTTAACTTACATTAAAGAAGTTGATGATTTGGGAGAAGAATTTGAGCGTGGGGATTTTTGAGAGGAGTAAGAGTGCCGAACCAATGATGATAATCACCATAATCAAAAGTTTGCCGAAGTCCTGCCCTTTGAGCGAGCCCAAGAGTAAAGGCTCTCTTGAAAGATAGGCAGATGCGGCATAGAGTTCTTCGCCAATCAGGGTGTAGTCACAGGCGGTGATGAAGAAAGGCAGCTGGAACACCGAGTCTGTTCCCGCGATTTGAATTGCACCGGTGGTTGCCCCGGTTTCAGCAAGGATTAATGACTCTGCCCAGAAGGTCCCAAGGAAGAAGTTGGTTGCCGGTTTTTCCCTGACCATCAACCCGTCAACCGCTGCCGCATAGGCAAACTGCTCGGATGTGACATAGAAGATGTTGTCCGGCTTGAAGGCATCAGGTCTGCCCGCCTTGGTATATGCCTCCTTCACCACCTCACGGGCGACGGTATAGACAATCGGGTCGCGGTTGGGAACCAATAGTGCCGAGTCGTACTGGGCGGTCTTTTTCGCCACCTCCCCCAGGATGTTGAGCGAGGCAATGGTGGCGATGTCAGCAACCGAACCCAAGCCCGGAACATAGACAATCGGCTTACCCATCTCTGTTGCCCTGCCAACCGCCTCTTCAACCGCATCCAGACCGGCAATGCGCCGAACAAAAAGATGCCTGCCTGCCTTGGCATGCTCAATGAAATAAATTACCAAGGCAAAAAAGATGAGCATCGCCACGAGGATATTTACCCGCGCCCAGTTGAAGAACTGGGGCGAGCTTTTCACCCAGCCCGTGGTTTCACTCCAGAGCGTATCTGTGCCCTTAACCGAAGCAAAACGGTACTGATAGCGTTTGGTATCAACCACCCCTTCATCAATATAGCTGGTTTCATTAGGATTAAGCGTGGCAATTATTGCCGGTTCGCCCCCCTCTTCGGTCCGCTCTAGAATCAGCACATCAGTCGGCAGTTGTGAGGGCACATCAAACTGAATGGTGATACTCTTGCCACCATCATTCGGTGTGTCAAATGCCCGGATTACTATCAAGGACACCTGGTTGACAAGAATAGCAAGCAAAATGCTCATTGCTCCCATATTCCCCCTTTCTCTCGCATCCTTAGTCCTTTGAGGTCTCTTTGCACTCGCAAGGCACCGAATGGCACTTGGGACAGCCGTTGCGGTACTTCGCACACGCCCTGTCCAGAGAAACGCCTTCAAGGCTCGCCAGACTGACGAGCCAGGCAAACACATCGGCAAACTCCTCCTCCTTCTCCTTCTGGACATTTTTCCGGAGTGCGCGCGCCAGTTCGCCCACCTCTTCGGCAAACCAGCGAAAGGTGCCGTCCTTGCCGCGCTGGCTATCCTTAACAAAATAGATTTTCCTTATCAGTTCCTGAAACTCACTGATGGTCATCACTCAAGTATTGCCAAAAGTTAATCAATGTCAAGCAAAGGTTCAAACCATTTTGCGGTCAATTACCAGGTCAATTTTGCCCTCCAAGCGGTCAAATGTTATCCCCGAATTTATTTATTCCATTCCCATTACTTAGAGCCAGAATTCAGGAAAAATTAACAGCAAAACCTTAAGATTTTAACACCTTAAGAGTCTAAATCACATACTGGCAAATGGTTAATGAGTTTATCCTTTTTAGTTATTGGTTTTAAGGGTAGGTCCTCCCCACCACCCCCATAGGGGAAAGGTTGAGGTTGGGGCAGAGGTAGAGGAGTCTGCCTTTACCTTAACCTGAAACCCTTCCTTTAGGCAAACACATTGCCGTCAGCAGCAATCAGGGCTCTGTTGACAGTATGTTAATTCAGGCTAAAATGAGATGAAGGTTCAACCTGAAAGGAGTTAGAATTGACGAATCAGGACTACATTCGGCTGGAAGAGATTTACTGCGCCCACAATTACCATCCCCTGCCGGTGGTGATTGCAAAAGGCTCAGGGGTCTGGGTTGAGGATGTTGAAGGCAGGCGCTACCTTGATATGCTGTCAGCATATTCGGCACTAAATCAGGGTCACCGCCACCCAAAAATCATTGAAGCCCTGTTTGAGCAGGCAAACAGGCTGACCTTGACCTCAAGGGCGTTTCACAATGACCAGCTTGCACCGTTCTGTAAACTGCTCTCAGAAATCACCGGTCAGGAGCAGGCGCTTTTAATGAACTCCGGTGCGGAGGCGGTTGAGACCGCAATCAAACTGGCGCGGCGCTGGGGCTACACGAGAAAAAATGTCAAACCGGACCGGGCAGAGATTATTGTCTGTGCCAACAACTTTCACGGTCGGACAATCACCATCGTCAGTTTTTCAACCGAAGCCCTTTACCGGGACGGGTTTGGTCCTTTCACACCCGGATTCAAAGTCATCCCCTATGACGACACCAGCGCGCTCGAGCAGGCGATTAACGAAACCACCGTTGGATTTCTTGTTGAGCCGATTCAGGGTGAGGGCGGTGTGGTTGTGCCGAAACAGGGCTACCTGAAAAGGGCAAGGGAAATCTGCCAGGCGCACCGGGTTTTATTCATCCTTGACGAGATTCAGACCGGTCTCGGCAGGACCGGCAGGCTCTTCTGTTATCAGTACGAGGATGCCCGACCCGATGTTTTGATTTTGGGCAAGGCGTTAGGTGGTGGCTGCATGCCGGTCTCTGCGGTCCTCTCATCTCAAGAGATTATGGCGGTATTTGTGCCGGGCAATCACGGCTCAACCTTTGGCGGCAACCCCTTGGCGTGCGCAGTTGGCAGAGCCGCAATTGAGGTAATCCTCGAGGAAAAACTTGCCGAGCGCTCGTTTGAACTCGGCGCCTATTTCCAGGCAGAACTGAAAAAAATTAAATCTGAAAAGGTGGCAGAAATCCGGGGCAAAGGGCTTCTGATTGGCGTGGAACTGAAACCCGAGGCAGGTCCGGCAAGAGCCTATTGTGAAAAACTCCTTAAACTGGGCATCCTTGCCAAGGACACCCACGAAACGGTCATTCGCTTTGCCCCGCCCTTGGTGATAAAAAAGGAGGAGATTGACTGGGCTTTGGAAAGAATCGCCCAGGTTCTATAGATGCGTATCCTCGAGCTAAAGCACGAGCAGGACCTGAACGCAGAACTTCACCGCATTGGTGTTGACCCCAAGGCATGGCAAATCTTTGCTAAAAAGAGCCGGATTTTGACGATAAAAGTTCCCGGGCTTTCCCCTGCGGGTGCCAACATCCTCAAGCAGACCGCGCTCATCACCGGTGCGGACTGCGCAATTCACCGCGATTGCATCTCCGGTAGGGTGAAAAAAAGCGACGCCATCCTCTTTGCCACGCCCCGCCAGATTGAGGAAATCTGCCTAAGGCTTGAGCATCAGCCTGAATGTGCGCGCCGGCTCGTACCGGAATTGAAGATGCTGACCGAGCAGGTTTTCAATCTGCCCACCCCGGTTAAAATCAAGGGCAGGATTTTTGACTTCAAAAGGACCTATGTGATGGGGATTCTCAATATCACCCCTGACTCATTTTATGACGGTGGCAGGTTTCTCTCACCACAAAAGGCGATTGACCACGGTTTGGAAATGGTTGATGAGGGTGCGGACATCATTGACATCGGTGCTGAATCAACCCGACCGGGCTCAAGACCGGTAAAAGCAGAGGAGCAAATTGAACGGCTGTTGCCGATCCTGAAAGGGCTGGCAAAAAGGGTGAAGGTGCCGATTTCGGTTGACACCACCAGTGCCCGTGTTGCTGAAATTGCCTTGAACGAAGGTTGCAGTATCATCAATGACATCTCCGGTTTCGGATTTGACCCCAAAATGGCTAAAGTGTGCGCCCGTGCCGATTCATTCGTGATTGTGATGCACATAAAAGGCAGACCGAAGACAATGCAGAAAAACCCGGTGTATAAGGACCTGATGCAGGAGATTGTCAACAAACTCGCCCTGGCGATAGCAAAGGGAATTAAAGCCGGCATCAGGCAGGAGCGCATCTTTATTGACCCGGGCATCGGCTTCGGCAAGAAACTTGAACACAACCTTGAAATCCTGCGCCGGCTTGGTGAACTGCGCACACTTGGTCAACCGATTGTTGTCGGACCATCGCGCAAATCATTTATCGGGATGATATTAAACCTACCGCCTGAGGAGCGGCTTGAAGGCACGATTGCGGCTGCAGTCATCGCAGCGAAAAACGGCGCCAGTATCATCCGCGTCCACGATGTCCAAAAGGTCAAAAGGGCGCTGGCAATTTTTGATGCGCTCCGCCTGGCACCTGCAACCGGAGAGAAAAGATGATTACCGACTTCATCCGCTTCCGGATAATTGATGCGATTGACATTATCATCGTCGCCATCCTCGCCTATTACTTCCTGCGCTTTCTGCGTGGAACCAGGGCAATGCGGATGCTTTATGCGCTACTCCTCCTTGTCGTAATCGGTTCGGTTGCCCGCTGGCTTGACTTCAAAACGCTCGGACTAATTGTCAGCTCTTTAACAACGGTCTGGCTTGTTGCCTTTGTGATCCTGTTCCAGCCCGAAATCCGCAACCTCCTTTCCCGGTTCGGTCGCACCCGCCCGATTCGCTTTCTCTTCCGACCGACCGCTGACTCCACCCTGATTGAGGAACTGGTTGCCGCCTGTGCCCAGATGAAGGAGAGAAAAATTGGCGCCTTGATTGTCATTGAACGGGAGATTGGCTTACGCGAATACACCGAAACCGGCACAAAACTTGAAGCAAAGGTATCAGCCCCCTTGCTCGTCTCCATCTTTACACCCCCATCCCCTTTGCATGATGGTGCGGTTATCATCAGTGGCGTTCACATTATCGCTGCCGGCTGTACTCTACCAATCGGTGAAGGAGAACCAGGGACAGGTATGCGCCATCGTGCTGCCGCCGGCATAACCGCCATTACCGATGCGGTTGCGGTTGTTGTCTCTGAAACCACCGGCAGCATCAGTTATGCCCAGCGGGGCAGACTCCTAATCAATTTGACACCATCCCAGTTAAAGTATAATCTGATGCAAGCACTATTAAAGGAGAGTTAAAAGAATGAAAGAATCACATTGGCGACTAATTATCTTTTTGGTTGTCTGTTTGGTTGTGCTTTCGGTCTATCTTTACAGCGTTGCTCCCACCGCCTCATTCTGGGACTGCGCTGAACTAATTGCCGTCTCTTACATTGCCGGTATTCCCCATCCGCCGGGCACACCTCTGTTCGTGATGATTGGCAGGCTCTTTACCCTATTACCTATCGGCAAGGAGATCGCCTTCCGCGTGAACCTGATTCCGACTTTATTTGGTGCCTTCTCCTGTGGGCTCTTATACCTCATCGTTGTCAAACTTCTCTCCATCTTTGCCGAACGGGAAAAGGAAAGGCGCTGGTGGCTGGCACATATTGCCGGTGCGTTCGCCGCACTAATGTGCGCATTTGCCTACTCCTACTGGGACAACTGTGTTGAGGCTGAGGTCTATGCACCTTGTGTTGTTGTTGCCTTGACCGTGCTTTACCTCGCACTTATTTGGCGTGAAGGTAGAGAAAAAGGGACCGGCGACAACCGCCAGATCCTTGCCGCCATCTTTCTACTTTTTGTTTCTACCGGCATCCATTTCACCCCGATGCTGGTTGTCTTTGCCATCCTCATCTTTGCCCTGATTGTTGACCGCAATGCGGTTATCCATCTCCGCTTCTTTGAATTCATCGTCGGCTATTTGCTTATTCTCACCATTAACGAAATGGGCTTATCCGGTGGCACCTTCATCGTCGTCCCGCTGATGCTTGCCGGCACCTACTATGGAATTAAAATAATGGAACGCTCAGAAAGAAATGTAAGTTTAATCTACGGACTGGGTTTACTTGCCGGTGTATTCCTTGTTGCCTATATCGGTGCTGGACAAAGGATTATGGATGATACCGTTCTTTTCTTGGCGTCCCCGACGGTCGCTTTTATTGAACGCTGGTTCCGCTCGCCCGCACTTGTCATTATCTTTGTCCTCGGGTATGGCGGCTACCTCTACTGGCTCCAGACACAGAAAAAACTCCGTCCCCGATATGTCGCTTTACTTTTGGGTCTGGTCCTCCTTGCGGGAACAGTTCAGTTCATTATGCTCCTGCGTGCCCGGCACTATCCCAGCATTAACGAGGTTGAACCCGCCCGCTGGCGGGACTTCGTCAGCGTGTTGAAACGGGAACAATACGACCCGATGCGACTTTTCCCCCGGAAAACCCAGTTTCTCACCGAGGACGAATGGCGGCGCAACCAGAATCCCGCATTTAACCTCATCCGTGCCTATATTGAACAGGTTGCCTTCTATGTCCGCTATTTCTTCTGGCAGTGGGGAAATGAACGGTTTCTTGATATTCTCTTTACAAATATGCCCAAAATCTTTCTCAGAATAGGGTGGCAGGGAATTTTGGGCTTGATTCCCCCGTTATTGGGCTTATGGGGGATGTGGCACCAGTTCAAGCGAGACAAAAAGTCCTTTGCTCTGATCTTCGTCGCCTTTATCGTTGCCTCGCTGGGACTCTTAACCTATCTTAATCTCAAATTTTCACCCTCAGACCCGAGACCTGAACTTAAGTTCCGCGAAGTGCGCGAGCGTGACTACTTCTTTGCCTTCTCCTTTGTCTTCTACACCATCTTTATCGGCACTGGCACCTATGCATTCCTGAAATGGGTAGACAGCGAACTGAAAAGGAAAAAGATTGTGCCAATGCCAGTTATTGCCGGTCTCGTGCTTGCATTCGGGTTTGTGCCGATGATTCTAAATTACAAAACCGTTACCCGACGATATAACTGGATACCGGCAGAATACGGTTATAATATGCTCATTTGCTGTGAAGGCGAAAAGGCGGTGCTCTTCACCAACGGCGATAACGACACATTTCCTCTGTGGTTTATGCAGACTGTCCCTTCGCTTGTTGCGGGTAATGACCCTAACTTCGGCAAGAATGTGGCGGTGGCCAATCTTTCCCTTCTGAATACCCCTTGGTATTGCAAACAACTCCGACGCTGGGGGGCACCGGTATCTTTTACCGAGGAGGAGATCGATCTCCTACCCCAAGGTTTTATTGGAAAACGCAATCGGGTTGTGCTCTTAAAGGATATTATGATTCGTAACATCATCGCTACTGCCGGAGGGGTGAAACTTAACTGGCCATCTGATTACGAATCTACCCCTGAAGAGTTTATGGCAAAGGTGTTCTCCCAAGGGTATCAACCTAAAAGCCCGGTTTACTTTGCGACGACCGTCTCACCTGACAATATGGTTGACGCCGCCCCGTATCTTCGTCTCGAAGGTCTGGTGCGTCGGGTTACAGGTGTTAGGGGATATGGTAATGAAGGAACGGTTGATACCACCCGCACCCGCCTGCTCCTGACAGAACAGTTCAAGATGAACTCAATGCTTGACCCGCGGGTGGAGAAAGATGAAAATACCCGAGGACTATTAAGCACTTACGCCCACTCTTATCTGATGCTGGCGATGGAGTACGCCAATTCAGGTGACTTCGCTGCTGCCAGCAATGTTCTCAAACCTGCACTCAAATTCCCGCTCGACCCCCAGCAAAAAATGCTTCTCTTTTACCATGTGTCCCGTTTTGCTGCACTCAATCAGGATTACGAGAATGCCATCAATGCAGTTGACTCGGCACTTGCCTACGCTGAAAATGACCCCCGCATTCGCCTTGAACTCATTGTCCATCGAGGACTTATCTGTCAAGGGATGGGCAATTATCCGGAAGCGGAAAGGATGTACCAACAGGCGCTTGCTTTTCAGCCAAACGAGTGGCAACTTGTGCAGATACTTTACAATTTATATACGGAAAATATGCGCGATACCAATCGTGCCCGGAACCTCCTTTCCGATTGGCTTCGTCGCAACCCAGCTGACTCCAACGCCGCCCGACTGTTGCGTGAACTGCATTGAAGATGAGATGTAACTTATGCATGAATTTGCCATCACCCGGAGCCTGATAAATCAAGTGCTCAATGAGGCAAGAAAACTCAATGCGAAGAGAGTATTACGCATTAAACTGCTAATTGGGGAAACCTCATCGGTGGTACCCGAATGTGTTCAGTTTTATTTTGACCATATTAAAAAAGACCCCTTACTCACTCATACTGAACTCGAGTTTTGCCGTATTCCGCTACGCCTGCGCTGCCCGAAGTGCGGCAGAGAATTTTCTTCACCTAATGATATGTGCACCTGCAATGCTGGTGCCGAGATTTCCAGAGGGGATGAATTGACAATAGAAAGCATTGAAATTGAATAGGAGGTAAAATGTTACTGATTATCGCTATCACCTTATCCACCCTTCAACCGGGATTAAAGGTTGAAATCTCCGGACCAGAGGCTTCTATTCCGGGCACTAATTCTTGGTCTGAAGTTATTGTGCCGTTTGTCAATAACGTCCAAGATGAACTGCGCATTATGCCCGGCTGGCCCAAAAAGGTCACCTTCAACTCAATGTTCGGACCCAGCCGAGGTGTGGCGCTTGCTGACTTTGATAGTGACGGCAGAATGGAAATAATAATGCCTTCAACCGCCGGTCAACTTCATGTCTGGCGCTATGACGGCACCTATTATACCGGCTGGCCGAAAACATTCGCTGGGATGGGACAGTATGCGGCAGCGGTTGCCGATATCGACCGGGATGGGAATTATGAAATAGCCATCTGCACCCGAGGAATGTCATCAGGCGGCGCGGTTTATGTGTATAAAGAGGATGGAACGCTCAAATCTGGCTGGCCATTTACCGGTCTGGTCAATGGCAATTTTTCTGACAGCCCGACCCTTGCTGATGTTGATGGCGACGATACCCTGGAGATTATAGTTGGTGAAAGAGACTGGCCTGGTGGTCATCTCCATGTCCTGCGTCACAACGGCACTCAACAACCTGGCGCCTGGCCCTGTTCCCTTGACCATGTCCCTGCGTTGGGCGCGGCGGTCGGCGATATTAACCTCGACGGCCAAAAGGAAATAGTTTATGCATCTTACAACTCCCTTTATGTCTTTAAACCCAATGGCACGATATTGCCAGGATGGCCAGTAACCAATCCCCAAGGAGGCGCATTTTCCTATCAATCGCCGGCACTTGCGGATGTTGATGGCGACGACACTTTGGAGATTATCATTGCCCTTCACCGCGAAGGACAGGGAACCTATGTTTTCCGCCACGATGGCACTATTCTTTCGGGTTGGCCCTATTCCTTTTCCCGCTGGACATATTGTCCGCCAACTGTTGCCGACCTTTATCAAGATAATGACTTGAAAATCATCTGCGGACTTTCCGGGATTGTTGGTGGCGCCGCAGCGGTCCTATACGGATTTGATGACGATGGCTCGGTTCTCAATGGCTTCCCGATTATCCAACCCAACGGTGACGCTGCTGAAGGCAACATTACCGTTGCCGACATTGACGGCGATGGGGATATGGAAATTATCTTCACCAGCAACCTGATGTCCTCTGACACCCTTGGCTATCTTTTTGCTGTGCACCATGACGGTTCACCTGTGTCTGGCTGGCCTTTGCGCCCTTATGGCTGGACCTATCTTAACGGTGCCACTGTTGCTGATGTTGACGGTGACGATACCCTTGATATTGTCGTTGTCTCTTATGACAATGGCACAACAATGGCTGTTACTGTTTACGAAACCGATGTTCCCTACAGCCGCGAACGCTGGCAATGGCCTACCTACCAGTTTGATATGGCACGCACCGGTCTTTACCAATGGGCGGTTACGGGAGCCACCGAAAGACACTCAAAAAATGCCGGCATATTGCAGATAACACCCAATGTCCTTCGAGCCAGTGGTTTTGTCCGACTCTCATCAACCCCTGCCCAACTGCCGGTTAAAATCTATGACCGTAACGGCAGAGTTGTTGCCGAACCCCTTGTTGAAAATGAGGTACTGACACTACCCCGTAATATAAAACAGGGTGTTTATTTTCTCAATATCGCCGGTTCTGCGGCCAGGTATAAACTGGTAGTAGTGGAATAAATCTGATAAAAGGGGCGCTTGTCTCGCAACAAGCGCCCCTAATTTACCTCTTCAGTGTTTGATGATTAATTTCCTGGTTTCAGTCCCTGTGGGCGCATTCACCCGCATAATATAAATACCGCTTGCGAGATTTTTCCCGTCCCAGCGCAGGTTCAGCCTGCCCGGGGCAAGATTGGCGTCAAGGAGTGTCGCTCTCCTCGTGCCATTGATATCAAACACATCAACCTTGACCCTGCCGGCTTGAACAAGGTCATAACTAATGAGGACAACACTTGAGAATGGATTGGGTAGGACCATTAATTGGGAATTAGGGAACCGACCAATCCCCGATTCTGAATTCCGAATTCCCAGGGGTGTGCCAATGGTGATTGTAAAGGAGGATTCCCAGGAACCTTCATCACTGGTGATATTCAGGGTGAAGGAAATCTGCGCACCTGACGGTGTCGAGTCGTCTGCGCTCAGTTGAAATCTGCCGCCCGCTGTATCCCCGGTGGTGATGTTGCCATAATCGGATAGAGAATCAGTTATGGTAATGTAAGGGGAAGCGGTGCGTAAAACCCCGCGAACATTTGTTCCGGTTGCGCTACCGATATTCCTCACGGTAAGATAAAGGTCTGCGGTTTCGCCCGGGTCAAGTTGATGGTTGTTGCTGTCAGCAATAAAGGAGTTGACGATGGTAATATATGGTCGGGGTGTTCCCTGAATTACCGCTACTGTCTTTTCAACGGGCAAGAAATGCCTTCTGGAAACGGTCAGCGCCATTGTGCCTGTTGTCAACGGGTTGATAGCTATACTGGCAATTCCACTGTAGTTGGTATAGCCAACCTCGTGGAACTCACCCTCCTTATAGCAGCACACCCGCGCACCCGCAACCGGTGCAGCACCATCGGTGACAAAGACATAAAAGGTCTGCGTGCCGGTAGCAATCGTATCCTGACTCACCACCCCCATTGAATCCGGCGCGCCGTGCCATAGCGGCAAAGCCGGGTCACCAAAAAGGTTAAGTTCATAATAGCACCAGCGCCAGATTGCCTGATTCTGGGCAATGTAGCCATAAACCCCCTTACTCGCACAGTGATTTCTCCCAATCTCCATTGTGTCGCCGATAAAGTAATAGTCATAGAACATACAGTCAAGCCGCTCGGAAGGACCCATTGTCGGTGGTGTACCCCAGCCATAACGGGAGTTCATAATCGTCGCCACCGCACCGCCATTGGGGTTGTTCATCAAAGCCTCAGCCAGACAGTCCTCAGCCTCAAAATTGCCGGATATGCAGGCGATTGAGTTCAATATCACCGGTCGTGTTGAGTTGGTCTGGGCAGTGGCGTCGCTCGTAAGATAAATCGGTGTGCCAGACTGGGTATAAAAGCCGTAGTCATCACCGTGCGCGGCGGCATGGCATAAATGATAGCCGGCATTGATTGAATCCCGCATCGGTGTCCTTGATGTCGGGTTGTGAATATAGGAGTCAAGCCAGTTAGAAGGTGTCTTGTTAGCAATGGTGTCTGACACAATTTTGCCCGAATAGCCGGTCCAGAGCTGAACATAAGGCAAAAGCATTTTCTTCAGGTAGTCGGTTGTGGGTGTCTTCTCGTAGTAAAGGGTCTTGTTGATAAATGTATTCACCTGAGTGGCATTATCAACTGATGCCCTGCCGATAAAAAGGTCGTAGAACAGATCAACCGTATCAGCGCCCATCTCGCCAAAGATATTATTGCGGTTTCCGTCCCAGGACCACTGCAAGTCGCCATAATACAAATCTGCAGGAATGTTGCCGGTCTCGTTACCAACAACACACCTTGCCCTTCTTGCCGGCACAATTGAATTGTCACCAGCCAAAAGCACATATATGAGTCCGTGATTTGTCCAGTAGTCAATGATGAAGTTCCTGATTTTCTCCTGCAGGTCCCTGCCTGGATAGACGCTGTTGATTGAGTCGGTTCTGAAGATTTTAGTAAAATAGCCCTTTTTTGTCCGCCAGTCGGCAAGGCTCTGAAAACTGCTCGCCAGGGTAGCACTGGTAATAATGGCATAATCGCAGTCCATTCCATCCCTTGGTCTCATTGCCGGTCCAAACCTTTCCACATCCTCGGGATTCAAAACCATATCTGCCACTGCCGGTGCAAAAGCCTGCCACTGCCTCTCACTCAGAACCGGCGCCCGGATACCACCCTCTTCATAACTAATCCGCACCTGCAACTTCTTATAAAGGGTGAGCCTGCCTGAAACCGGCTGATAACTCAAGGGATAAACCGCAAAACCACAAACCCGCCAGCCAAACATCGTGCCGGTGTAATTATTCCATTCGTAAACCCGACCCGGAAAGGGCTCATCACTTGAATATATCTCCTGGTCAGGTTCAACAAAATCGGGCAGTGTTTTTGCTGAGAGCACCACCGGCTCCTGCGCGGGATGAATCCGATATACCCCGGCAAGCGGCTCGCTCGCCAATGGCACAACCTCAATTTTGGTCACAGTGGCGTTTGCCGGCACAACAACATTTAAAACCCTTATCGGCAGGCAGGGCTTTCCCGGCTCGAGAGTTGCAGCCCCGTTTCTCAACTGGACAACATCAAACCCGTTCACCTCAGTGATAAAGAGGTCCTTAGCATCAAACTCCAGCGTTTTGGTAATAACCCCGGCAAACGCCACAACCGGCACAAGAAAAACCGTTAATAACCTCATCCTTTTCTCCTTTTACTTATTTTCTATCTGTAAAGAAAAACCTCAACTCCCGGTCAACATCCTCCTCTGGATTGGCGCAATGGACCGCATTTTTTCTGACCGAAGAGCCAAAAAGACGCCTGATTGT
>JBDRUF010000023.1 GCA_039801245.1 candidate division WOR-3 bacterium | reverse complement strand
TGAAACTCTGGCAACACGCCTTTCCATCCATCCCAGTAAAACCAGCGGCGGCGACATCGGTTACATCCAAGAATACTACATCGAAGAGCCATTGCGGAGCGCAATCTCGGCACTTAAAACCGGAGAATTCACTAAGCCGGTTTTCTTTGATTCCAGTTATGAGATTATTCTCCTTGTTGACCGGAGACCGGTTGACCCACCCCTACCCCCATTTAATGAGGCAAAACAGCAACTGGAGGAGCAACTGAAAATATCAAGACAAAGGCAGGCAGCAAATGAGTATGTGAAAAATCTGCGTGCCCGGCTCGTGTATAATCCGGCTGGTCTGAGGGTCTTTCACAAACCGGCTGATTCCATCACACCGGCGGAAAGGGAAATCTGGGTGGCGGTGCGTGACTCCACTAAATATGTGAAGGTCGGAAACTTGCTCCATATCGCTCGGCGCTTACCCTTGGGAATTGACACTGCCATCCGCACCTACGCCATCAAGCGTGCGATTGAGGATGACCTGATGTATGAGGATGCCCTCAACCGCAAACTTGACCGCCTGCCCAAGGTGGCTGAGCAGATTGAGCGCACCCGTCGCAAACTGCTTTATGAAACGCTATATAACCGGGCCATCACCAGCCAGATAACCGTTAGCGAGGAGGAAGGGAAGGAGTTCTACTCATCCCATCGTGACCGCTATCCTGGTGATGACTTCAATGCTGTTGCCCAACTCATTCGCAACAATTTGTTTCTTGAACGGCGCAATGCCCGTTATAACCAGTTCGTAGAGGAGTTACGCTCCCGTGCCCGGATTAACATTAATCAGCGAGTATTGAACCGGGTACTGCAAGAGGTGATAACAAAGAAAAAGGAGAAAAAGTGAAGCATTTTACCTTGATTTTAACCTTCTTAACCATTACCCTTATTACGGGTTGCCAGAAATCACCCTCCGGTTTGCGCGCCCCGCAGGGCAAAGTAATCGGAACGGTAAATCAGGACCGAATAACGGTCCCTGAGGTCAATTATGCGGCAGAACAACTGCGCGTTGAGGTAACAGCCGCCAATCTCCCGAAGATATTGGACCGAATGGTAGCGGTCAACCTCCTCGCCCAAGAGGCGATCCGCCGGGGATTTTTGAAGGATGAGAAAGTCATTTCTGGACTTGCCTGGAATGAAAGGCTGTATCTGGCATCAGAATTAACCTCCCGGATTGCTGAAACCGCGGAACCCACTTCAGGCGAGATTCTTGAATACTTCCAGAAACACCGGGACGATTTTGGACTCGGTTTAAAAATGATGCTGATGGTCATCGCCGATTCTGTCATTGCGGAACAGACCCGCTCAGAACTCCTCGCTGGTGCCGACTTCGCCAAACTTGCCCGGGAAAGGTCGCTTGACACATCCTATATTACCGTTCCCGGGTACCCTACCCGGGGGGTGGGCATGTCATTTGGCTGGGGCTTGGCTGATGAAGAGGCGGTTTTTAACCTTAAACCGGGAGAGATCTCACCCGTCATTCCCACCCTTGTCGGCTATCAAATCGTCAAGGTCTTAGAAAAAAGGGTCCTTACCGATAACCCCGCGCTTAATCAGGCAACCCAATATTATATCGGGGAGGCACTTAAGGAACAGCGGCGACGCCAGGTAATGGACAGCCTCCTCACGAGCCTGAAGGAAAAGGCAAAGGTGGTGCTTTCCCCTGAAGAATATACCCGATAGGAAGAAAATGTCCTCTGGTTATTAATTCTATGAACTACAAAAAACCAATCATACTTTGGTTATTGGTCACTATTTATCCCTTTGGTGCCTCTTTTGCCGGGAGTGCTGACAGCATCGCCGCCATTATCGGCACAAGGGTGGTTTTAGAAAGTGAGGTGCAGCAACTATTAACCTATATCCGCCTTGTAACCAACGACACCTTAAGCCCGGACTCCATTTTGCGTCAGGAGGCTTTGCGCCGACTAATTGACGAGGCGCTCCTGAACGAACAGGCAGAGAGGGAGTCCATTGATGTCAGCCGCGAGGAGGTGCAAGCCGCGGTTCAGGAGAACATCACAAACATCAGGCAGCGGTTTGAATCTGAAGAGGAGTTTCAAGAGGCGCTCCAGGAGGAGGGGTTGAGCGAACGGATGCTCAAAGACCGCATTGCCGAAGAGGTCCGGCGCAACCTCCTTGCCCGCCGGCTTTTGGAAAAGTCAGGGCTCACCAATATTTATGTCTCGCCAACTGAAGCCGAAAGGTTTTACAACGAAAATAAAGATTCCATCGCCCAAGTTCCGGGTAAGGTGGAACTCGCCCATATCCTGATTATGGTCAAACCCAGCGATTCTGTTGAAAATGCGGCAAAAGAGCGCGCCTGGGAGGTGCTGGAACTCTTAGCAAAAGGCGGTGATTTTGCCACCCTTGCCCGCTCCTTTTCTGAGGACCCAAAAACCCGCGCCAGAGGCGGTGACTGGGGCTGGATGGAGACGGAAGACCTCTCTGCAACCCAACCTGAACTCGCCCTCGTGCTCAACCAGCTCAAAACCGGTCAAATATCACCGCCGTTTCGCACCCGCCAGGGTTATATCATCCTGAAAAAGGAAAACGAACAGGGGGGCAGAGTGCGCCTGGGAACCATCCTCATCAATGTCCCTCTCACCCGTGCCGACACAATCCGTGCCCGCAACCGGGCAAATATGGTCCGCAATAAGGCTCTGAGCGGGATTCCTTTTGACTCCCTGGCAAAACTCTATTCTGACGACCCCCAGACCGGAAGCGAAGGTGGCTACCTCGGCGAGTTTCTTCTTGAAGGGCTCTCCCCGCCATTTAACCAGGTAATTGCCAATCTCAACACCGGTGACATCTCAGAACCAATTCTTTCTGAACACGGCTTTCACATCATCCAGGTGATAAATAAAGAACCCTCCCGCCAGCTCACCTTTGCCGAAATGCAGGAGCCAATCCGCAACTACATCTATCAGCAGAAATTCACCGAGCGTTTACGCAACTACCTCAACCGGATTGAACGCGGGATTTATGTGGAAGTCAAAGGCAAGAATTGAAACTCCAGATCTTGCCCATACTAACTATTTTAATTATAATAATTTAAAAAGGAGGTAATATGTCCAAAACCATAACAATGATTCTCTTAACTATTATGATAGGGCTCGTCCCCGGGACCACCCCCCTATTCACCGGTCCCTATCCTGTCCTGGATGCCGGTGTGCCAATTGATGTCGGCTACTATGGTGCACCGGTGATGGTTGACTGGAACCTTGATGGCGCCAAAGACCTCATCTGTGGTCAGTTCAGTTATGGCAATATCCGCTACTACCAGAACATCGGTCCTGATACCGCACCCGAGTTCAACGGCTATGAACTTCTGCGTGCCAATGGAGAAGTAATCCAGTTGCCCTATGGTTGATGCGTGGGTTCATCTCCACAGGTTGTGGATTGGAACTCTGATGGTCAACTTGATATTGTCTCCGGTGACCGCAACGGCTACTTCAATGTCTTTATCCGTCAGGATACAACCCTCATAGGATATTATCAATATCGGTTGCTGGACTCAACCATTCTTGATGTTGGCAACAACTCCCAGCCCGCAGTGGTTGACTGGAACGGCGACGGCATGAAAGACCTGCTCTTGGGAACAGAAACCGGCTACATCCACTTCTATCCCAATCAGACCGCTGACACCTGGCCCGGATTTCAGGACTACTCCTACATCGAGGTCCAAGGTTCACCCATTAACCTTTATCGGATAAATCCCTATATCTTTGACCTTGACCGTGATAGCGTCTTTGACCTCATCTGCGGCGCCAATGACGGTTATGTCCGCTTCTATCGCAATATCGGCACCAATACTAGCCCGGAACTGGCACCACCAGAAACACTTAAAACCATAGACGGGCAACCAATCCAGGCGCCCGGCATCTATGGCTCACGCTGCGGCTTCGGCTATTGGAATGCCGACACCTTTCCTGACTTCCTCATCTCTGGTTATGATGGGACAGTCAACCTCTACTTAGGTGCACCCCTTGTAGGTACAGAAGAACCAAAACCAACCAATTCACCCTTACCACAAATTACTGCCACCCCTGTTTTAGGCAAACCACCGATTCGCATCACCATCAACAGGAAAAATTTTACCTCCCCATTAACCATTGTTGATGCCACCGGCAAAACCATCCGCACCCTTCCACTCCCCAGTAACCAAAACTTTGCCATCTGGGACGGCTCTACCGATTACGGAGATAACGCAACTTCAGGGGTATACTTCTGCCGGCTTGGACCTGCAAAGGTCAGGATTGTCTTAACCAGGTAGGGAGAGGATGAATAAAAGAGGAGGGAAGGTGGAGAAAAAATTGCTCTTTCTTCCTTTGTTAATAGCAATTGTTTGCATTGGTATCGGCTGCCGTAGCAAACCACCCACCATCCCAGCAAAACCGGCGGGTTTAACTTTGGTTGCACCAGGTGACAGCGCCACCTATAAAACTGTCTCAACCGACCCGAACAAAGACCGCATCCTTTACATCTGGGACTGGGGTGATAACACCGCCGACACCACATTACTGAGACCATCTGGTGACACCTCATTTGCGATTCACTCCTGGGATACCGAAGGCTTTTATCCTGTCCGGGTGCGCGCAAAAGATGAAAAAGGCAACTACAGTCTGGAATGGTCTGACACCCTGCTTGTCCAGGTTAGCACCGGTGCCAACCACAAACCTGTTGTTTCCGCGCCCATCGGACCCGATTCCGGCTGGGTGGGCCAATGGCAGGTTTTCAAGGCGGTAGCACACGACCCGGATGGCGACTCTGTGAAAATCAAATTCCTCTGGGATGAGGGACAGGTATCGGTTCTCAGCCCGCTCAAGGCTTCCGGCGACACATTTATTGATTCGGTCCGGTATTTCTATCGGGGGATAAAAAAAATCCGCTGCCTTGCCTGGGACAAAACGGGTCTCGTTTCCGACACCTCACCGGCAAAGACCTTCATCTCACTCCAGGAAAATACCGCCCCTAACCCGCCGCAAGTAACCGGTCCAATGCGAGGAATCGCCAATGGTCCTTATTACCGGTTTTATGCCAGTGCCCTTGACCCTGAGCGTGACCGGGTGCGTTATCAATTCATCTACAGTGATGGCAGGACATCGGAATGGACCCCACTTGGACCATCTGGACATAAAGGGGTTGACTCAATCCGCTTCCCTGAAACCGGCACCTATTACATCCGGGCAATCGCCCAAGACTCGCTCGGTCTTGTCTCTGACACCTCTGCCCCGAAATCCTTTGAGGTTGTCGGAGAAGGGAGTGTCCTCTGGGCGGTTACTTGCGATGAGTTCATCTCCTCCCCGGCATTTGCCACCGCAGCCACGGGCACAGAATTACGCCCGGCGATAATTGTTGGCGGCTTGGACGCAAAACTCTACGCCATCGATGCCTATCAGGCAGAAACCCTGTTTTATGCCACTATCATCGAGGAATCGGATGAGTTCCATTCCTCTCCCGCGATTGGCGCTGATGGCACCATCTATATCGGCAACGAAAATGGGCTCCTTTATGCCTTTAATCCGGCTGGCAGCGTTCGCTGGCATTTTCCCGAAATTCCAGGACAAGACGCCTTCTCGGCATCACCAGCGGTCGACGGCAACTTCATCTATATTGCCGGTGATGACCGCAAAATCCACAAACTCCAAGATAACCACACCGGGTGGAGCGAAGTTTGGAATAGGACGCTACCGGGTGAGGTGAGTTCCTCACCGGTTATCTTGCCTGACAACCGGGTAGTGGTAATTGACGATTCTGGATATGTGACCTGCCTCAATGCCGACGGAACGCTCTCCTGGCAGTATTTTGTTGACGCGGTGGTTCAGTCATCTCCAGCCGTTGACAATAATGGCAACATCTATTTCGGTACCGACCAAGGTGACCTCTTTGCCCTCTCCCCTAATGGTGAATCTCTGTGGTCATACCATGTTGCCTCGCATTTCAATGACATCAGCTCTTCACCTGTGATTGATGCTAACGGCAACATCTATTTCGGCTGTGACGATGGCTATCTTTATAAATTAACCCCTAATGGCGAACCCCTCTGGCGCTGCCTGCTTCACCCTAACGCCTCCATCACCAGCACCCCCCTCTTGACAACAGATGGGCATCTCTATTTGGCTGGACCGGCAGATTCAACATTTGAAAAGCTTTACTGTATCACCCCTGAAGGGACTATCGCCTGGGAGGTTCTGCTGGAATCCCCTTCCCTTCCCAGACCTCGCTTTTCAATCGACCTTTTCCCTTCGCCTGTAATTGACCAGTATGGCATTATCTACATCGCCACACCCGATGGTCTCATATTTGCGGTTGCGGGTAGACCTGAACGCACTCTTATGCAAAGCCCTTGGCCGATGTTCCGGCATGATGTGCGGCACACCGGTAAATTCGGCATAATCTATCGCCGATAACAACAAACTCTATCCAGCATTTACAGGAGCGTAAATTTACGCTCCTGTTTTTTTAAAACCTACCTTAGGAAACTTACCAACCTCAGATTGTTCTCCCAAAAATTCTGAATCAAAATAGTAATTTTCTCCCAAGAAGACCGCCACCACCTTACCCCGCATCATCCTACCGAGAAAAGGGGTGTTAAAAGAACGGGAAAGCACCCTCTCTCTGCTGAACTCCCATCTCACCTCGGTGTCTAATAAGACCAGGTTTGCCTCCTTCCCTGGTTCAATCGCCGGCGGCTCCAAACCCAAAATCTGTGCAGGTGCGGTGCTGAGCCGGGCAACAAGTTCGGGCAGGGTCAGCACCTTTTTCAGCACCAACACCTCATAACAGAGGCTGAATGCGGTCTCAAACCCAATGATGCCAGGTGCAGCCGCCTCAAACTCCCTCTCCTTCTCCTCAGAAGTATGGGGCGCATGGTCGGTGCTAATTGCATCAATCGTGCCATCCTTCAACGCCCGGACGATTGCCTTACGGTCTAATTCACTGCGCAGCGGTGGATTCACACGCAGGTTGCTATCATATTCCCTGCCCAAAGCTTCGCTCGTCAGGGTAAAATAATGGGGGCAGGTTTCGGCGGTTACCGCAACTCCCCTTGCCTTTGCCCACCGTAATACCTCTACCGTCTCCCGGCTGGAGACATGACATATGTGCAGTGGTGCGCCGGTCCACTCGGCAAGCATTATATCCCGCATTGCTGCTATCGCCTCGGCAATCCCGGGTGAAGCGGGCAAACCCAGCCGTGTGGCAACAAACCCCTCATCCGCCAGACCAAGAGAAAGTTCGGGCACCTCACAATGGGACATCACCAAAAGGTTAAATGTCTTGGCATACTCCAAAACCCTGCGCATCAAATTAGCATCACTAACCCAGTTGCCATCATCAGACACCGCTCGGGCCCCAGCCATGCTCATCCCACCTAACTCTGCCAGTTCCTTGCCCTGCCTGCCCTTGGTACAGCAGCCAACCGGAATTAGCCTCGCACCATTGACACCTCTTGCCGCCTCCAGTTCAAACCGCACCATCGCCTCGGAATCAATCGCTGGATTGGTATTGGGCATCGGACAGATCTGGGTGAATCCTGAGGCAAAAGCCGCCCAGGCGCCCGAGGCAATGGTTTCACTTATCTCCTCACCCGGCTCCCGCAGATGGCAGTGCAGGTCAATGAATCCTGGTGCGAGAAAACGGTTGCGGCAGTCAACCTTCTTTGCGTCTGGCGCCTTGATGCGTGCACCAACCGCCTTCACCAATCCATTCTCAATCAGAACATCCGCCCTTCTTATCCTGCCACCAACCGGGTCAATAACACTCCCACCAGTAAACAGTATCTTACCCACTACCGGCCTCCTCGGTCAAAAGCCCCCTCCCGGCAGCAAGAAGGAAAAGCACCGCCATCCTTACCGCCACACCGTTTTTCACCTGATTCAGTATCAAGGTCTGGGGCATCTCCTTGACATCATAATCCATCTCCACCCCCCAGTTAACCGGACCAGGGTGAATTATCACCACCTCTGGCTTCAATTTCGAAAGACGCTCCCTTGTCAACCCATAAAACTGCCGGTACTCCCGCAGACTGGGAATCAAACCCGCACCCATCCGCTCCACCTGTAGTCTGAGCATATGGACCACATCCACCTCGTAAAGAATTTTGTCCAGCCGGAAGAACACCTCACACCCCAAATGTTCAACCCCTACTGGCAGAAGCGTCGGTGGTGCACACACCGCCACCTTTGCCCCCAATTTGTTCAAACAGATGATATTGGAACGGGCAACCCGGGAATGGGCGATGTCGCCAACAATGAGCACCCGCTTCCCCTCCAGACTGCCAAACCGCTCCAGGAGAGTAAAATTGTCAAGTAACGCCTGGGTGGGATGCTCATGACAGCCATCACCCGCATTGACAACAAAGCAGTTTACCCGCCGGGCAAGGAAATGGGGCACCCCGGCAAGGGAATGACGCACCACCACCCCATCCACCCTCATCGCAAGAATATTTTCTACCGTATCCAACAGGCTCTCGCCCTTCTTTGCCGATGAGGCGCTCACCGCAAAGTTGAGGCACTGGGCTGAAAGCCTACTCGCCGCCAGTGTGAAGGAGGTGATGGTGCGCGTGGAAGGTTCAAAGAAGAGATTGACAATCGTCTTTCCCCGCAGCGCCGGCACAATCGGTATCGGTCGGTCCAGCACCTCCCGGAACCTCTTTGCCTGCTCCAAGATGGTTAAAATCTCCTCCCGCGTCAGCTCCGCTATCCCTAACAGGTGCTGCAACGCCACCGCTAACCCTTCCTGGTCAAAACCACCTCATCCTTGCCGTCAACCTCCTCAAGATAGATATCAACCAGGTCATCCCTTTTTGTCTTGACAAACCTACCAACAAAATCGGGCTGAATCGGCAGCTCCCGGTGCCCGCGGTCAATCAAGACCAACAGCTGCACCCGCTGCGGACGCCCGAAGTCAAGTAGTTCGGTCAGCGCCGCCCGGACGGTTCTCCCGGTAAAAATCACATCATCCACCAATACCACCGTCTTGCCATTGATGTCAAAATTGATGTTTGAGCCGCGCACCAGGGGGGTCTCTGCCACCAGTTGCAAATCATCCCGGTAAAGGGTAATGTCAATCGAACCCACCGGTACCGGCACAGACCCTTTGCCCAATTCCCGGGCAATCCTTTGGGCAAGCGGCACCCCCCGGCGCTGAATTCCGATTAGGGCTAAATTGTCAATATCCTGATTGCGCGCCGCCACCTCCTCACTCAGCCGGCTGACGGTCGCCTTAATATCCTCTGCCGTCAACAGCCGCCGCCTCATTTTAACAAAAGCCCGAGCGGCACCAAGACACAATAACCGGTAACCAAGAGCAGCGGCGCCACCCTCGTTGAACCCATCGAAAGCAAAACAAAACCGGCAACAATTGCTATCACGCCAGCACCCAACAGGAGATAGTTCTTTGGTTTGAAAGCGACCATGGGACCTTCCGGCAGCCTTGCCGGTGCCTTCGGTTTTACCTTCTGCTGCTTCCGCTGTTCCTTTTTCATCTTTGCTCTTTCGCTCATTATCTCCCCCCTTTGCCCAAAGTCAAGAAACATCATCCGGTCCGGGCAACCGGCTCTTAAGAAATTCAATCACCTCCCCGGCATCCCTGGGCAGCAAAAGATGCACCCCCCGAAAATTGTCCAGGAAATTACGCCGGGCAAACGGACTCAAAACCACCCCACCCCGGGTATGAAAGAACCGCCGGAACCGCCCCCACTCATAGGTATACTGAAAAATGCGCTTGTCAACTGTAACCCCCTTGGCGTCCAGCCGGTAGGAAATGGGCAGAAAATAGGTGTGCGTTGCCGCGCCCAAAACCACTACCGCCACCAGCGCCAGTGCCAAACCCAGCGAAAAAAATGTAAAAACTGTAAAAATGATTAGGAAAAGTAGGGCGAATACCGTCTTGATGGGACTTTCCCTCGCCCGGTGAACGCTCCAGGAAATCCCCTCGGGTTTCTTCTCTTCCTCACCTGCCACGATCAACTTTCCGCTTGTAAAGATGATGGGCCCGGTCCGGGTCGAACGGACGACCAACTGATTATGAGTCAGTTGCTCTAACCATCTGAGCTACGGGCCCGCAGTAAAGCCTAACGCACCAAGCCCATAAGTCAAGGGCGTTACCACTCCGACTCGTCCGGCTCCTCGAAGTTAAAGTCAAAATTCTCCATCTCGTCCGTATCAATGATATCGCTCTCCAACTCGTCGCCGCCGGCAAAAAAGCTCTCCTCAGACTCCATTTCCTCAGGCAACGGTCTGCCCTTGAGCCGGGTTGACCTCTTCCTGCGGATTTTCTTCTTTGACTTCATTGCCATCCTCCTTCAGCATATAAAGTCTGAAGTTTCACTCAAATTCAAATTAACAATTCCCATTGCCCTGTCAAGCGAAATCTGCTAAAAAATCTGCCTACTCTCCAAAAGTAAAAGGGCAATGCCAACACATTATTCACACCCATCCATTTATTTAGACCCCAAAACCGGCAAAAAGCAACGCACCAATTTACCCCCTCAACGGAAAATAAGTAATAAAACACGAAATAACAATAATTTAGCAAATAAATATCTTTCAAAATTTTCCCCAATCGGTTAGGTCCCCTCCACCACCCCCGAAATCATTCCTTTAAGCCGTTTCCCTCCTGAACCCTTGCCCCAATCTGATGTTGACTTTTCCATTTTTCCTGCTAAATATCTAACAAAGATGCAAAAACCTTTTGCCAATCGGCTAAAAACCATTCCACCTTACCTTTTTGCCGAACTGGATGTTCTCAAGGCAAAACAGCGCGCCGGTCTCATTGACTTAGGTGAAGGCAACCCTGACCTGCCTGTTGCCAGAGCCATCCTTCTTGCCCTGCGTGCCGCGCTCAAAAAAAAGGAAAACCACCGCTACCCCACCTATGCCGGCAAACCTTCGGTGCGGCAGGCGGTCGCCAGGTGGTACAAAAAAAGGTTCGGTGTGCACCTTGACCCGGAAAAAGAGGTGGTACTATTAATCGGCTCAAAAGAAGGTGCCGCCCATCTCATCTGGGCGCTTGCGGACGAAAATGACAAAATCGCGGTCTGCGACCCCAACTACCCGGTCTATCTCAACCAGACCAGGCTTGCCGGTGCGATCCCGGTGACCTTACCGCTTGAAGAGAAAAATGGCTTTCTCCCTGACCTTGACCTCATTAAAAGTCTTGCCCCACGGCTCAAACTCCTCTGCCTCAACTACCCCAACAATCCCACCGCGGCCTGTGCCCCGCTTCCGTTCTATCAGGAGGTCATCAACCTTGCCCTCAAATTCGGCTTCTATGTCATTAACGACAATGTCTACTCAGAAATCTATTTTACCGAGCCACCACCAAGCATCCTTCAGGTTCCGGATGCGATTAACTGTGCGGTAGAGCTTCACTCCCTTTCCAAAACCTTTTCCATTCCGGGCTGGCGCATCGGCATGGCGGTTGGCAACCGGGATATCCTTGCCGCACTCTTAAAAATCAAACAGAATGTTGACTCCGGTCCATTCGGTGCGATTCAGGACGCCTGTGCATTTGCCCTGAAAAACTACCCTCGCCTTGCCCAAACCACAAGAAAGATTTATCACCGCCGTGCCTTGCTCTTCTGCACTCTCCTCAACCGCTCCGGCTGGCAGGTTCAATCTCCGCAGGCAACATTTTACCTCTGGGCAAAACTGCCCCCAGGTTTTCAGGAGCGCCAGCGCGGCTCCTCTTCATTCGCATTTACCCTTGCCCTCCTTGAAAACTGCCGGGTTGTTACCGCACCGGGCATCGGCTTTGGCAGATACGGTGAGGGTTATGTCCGCTTTGCCCTTGTTGTTCCTGACAAAAAGCTCCAAGAGGCGGCAAGGCGCATCAACTCCTGGCTCAAATCAACCGGCATCACCTAAAGGGAATAGGGCTCTATGGCACTCATCGTCCAGAAATACGGCGGCTCCTCGGTTGCCGACATCAACCGCATCCGCAATGTTGCCAAAAGGGTTGTCCTGCGGCGACGCGCCGGTGACCGGGTGGTGGTGGTGGTTTCGGCGATGGGTGAAACAACCGACCGCCTTGAACAACTCGCCCGAACCGTCAACCCCGAGCCTGACCCGCGCGAACTGGATATGCTCTTAACCGCGGGCGAGCGCCAGACAATGGCGCTTCTGGCACTGGCGATAATGGGCTATGGCTATCCCGCCCAGTCCTTTACCGGTTCCCAGATTGGCATCATCACCGACCGCTTCCATGCCGATGCCCGCATCCAGGAGATCAGACTGTTCCGCCTGATTGAGGCGCTGAAGAACGGCAAGATCCCCATCGTCGCCGGCTTTCAGGGTGTGAGTGAGGACAAAGAGATAACCACCTTGGGCAGGGGCGGCTCAGATGTCACCGCGGTTGCCCTTGCCGCCGCGCTCAAAGCGGACGCCTGCGAACTCTACAAGGATGTTGACGGCATCTTCACCGAAAACCCCTCAGAGTTTCCCGGTGCAAAACCGGTGAAGGAAATCACCTTTACCGAACTGGCAGAACTGGCACAGGCGGGCGCAGAGGTGATTCACCCCCGTGCCTGTGCCCTTGCGGAGAAATACCGCGTGCCTTTAAGGATTCGTTCATCATTTACCAATAAGCGAGGAACTATGGTCATAGAAAGAAAAATGGCAAAGATGGAAAAGGCGTTTGTCCGGGCGATAACCCACCAGCACAAACTCGCCCGGGTTGCGCTCATTGATGTTGCCAAAAAAAGGCGCTGCCTGCATCAGGTCATCACCCGCCTGGCAGGGGCAAGGATTCCGGTACTCTTCTTCAGCCACGGCATTACCCATCACGACCGCTTTGACCTCTCCTTCATCATCCCGGAGGAGGACCTCAACACCGCCCGCACGATTATGGAAAAACTGATGAAGGAGGTAAAGGCACAGGGGCTGGATATCGCTACCGACCTTGCCGCGGTCTCCCTTGTTGGTCCGGGCGTGGGCACCGACACCGAAATCCTTTCCGGGACCCTTGACACCCTCCATCAGGCACAGGTTCACCTTGAAGCCTTTGCCCTCACCGCCACCAGGCTCACCTGCTTTCTCAGGCGCCCCCATCTGAAGGTGGCAATCGCCGCCCTCCTTGCCCGTTTCCGGCTGAGAAGGGAGGGGTAGGGCAAGATGAGCGCTGAGCAGGACACCTTAGCCCTGGAAAAGGTTGTTGAGGCGCTTCTGTTTGCGGCTGATGGACCCCTGACCCTTGCCCGGCTCGCCGAGATAACCTCAACCCCTGACGAACAAATCCGTCAGGCGATTGACAACCTGAATAACAGTTATGCCGCTACCGGCAGGTCGTTTCGCATCAGCCGCGTTGCCCAGGGGTTTCAACTCTACACCCTGCCCGAATATGCCGACTGGATAAGAAAGCTCTACCAGCACACCCGTATCCAGCGCCTCTCAACCGCGGCGCTTGAGGTCCTGGCAATTGTTGCCTACAAACAGCCGGTAACCCGACCCGAGATTGAACAGCTCCGCGGTGTTGACTGCTCTGGACCCCTCCTCACCCTTTTGGAGCGCGGTCTCATTGTCACCGCGGGCAGGGCGCATCGACCTGGCAACCCCTTTCTCTATCGCACCACCAAGGAGTTTCTCCGCTACTTCGGGCTTGAGTCCCTTGACGACCTGCCCAGCCTTGAGGAACTGGGTGCCTTCCTTGCCTCAAGACAGCCCGAGACCGAAAACACCCAGCCCGAAACCTGAAACCACCTTTTTCCTATGAAGCCCGCACGCCTCATCCTTGCCCTCCTTGCCCGCAACCAGGATTCAATCGCAAAAGCCGAGCCCCTGCTCACCCAGGGGTTTGGCAACATTCTCTTGCGCAGCGAGACCATTGACTGGAACTTCTCCAACTATTACGAGCCCGAGATGGGCAAAAACCTTATCCGGGTCTGGCTCTGCTTTCAACCCATTGTCAACCCTGCGCAACTAAAGGATTTCAAAAGAATAGCGATGGTCATTGAAGACCGGCTCCGCGACGAACAGGGCAACCGGACAATCAACCTTGACCCTGGCATCTTAACCCTGCACAACCTTGTCCTTGCCACCACCAAAGACTACTCCCATCGCATCCCTATAGATACCGGTCTTTATGCGGAACTAACACTTATCTACCACCAGGGCAGATATCAGCCCCTTGCCTGGACATATCCTGACTACCAGACCCAAACCTGCCTCAACTTCCTCTCCGCCTGCCGCCAAACCCTGCTCTTTCATTCCAACTAAAAAGACAGCAGCGACCTATCTTGTAATCACTACCTTTTTTATGCCCGTTTCTCTTTCCCTGTTAACCACAAAGTAAACACCGGTTCCAACCCGGCTGATGTCGTTTGCTCCGGAGAAAAGTTCCATAACCTTCCTGCCTGTGATGTCAAAGAGCGCTCTTGATGCCCCCGGCTCTCCGCTTGACACTGGAATATCCAGCACATTGCGGATAATGGTTGCGTTGGTCATTGAAAAATGGCGCATGCTCATTGCTTCTTTAATACCTATTAGCGGGTCAAACTTGCCCCAGATGCGACAGGTATTATAGGTCTTGCCGCAAACCGTTCCTGCCCAGCCTTGATACACCAGGAATATCTGGCTTCCATTTCCGTGCGCCAACGCTGGAGATGATTGACGACCATCCTGACCTATTACCAAACCTTCACCAAATACCCTGCCATCCGGACTTACCTGCGCACCGGAGATATTCATCCTGCCTTGATTGTTTTCCACCCACACCACAAGGTAGTTTTCTCCATCAAACGCAACCGCAGGCCAACCTTGGTAAGACGTGGGGGTAGAAATACCCAAGGAGTCTAATGGAACACCAAGAGGAGTAACGCGCGCACCGTAAATGGCATACTCATATCTCCCTCGGAAATGTTCGAACCAAACCACAAGATAATTTGCCCCATCGAAGGCAACCGCTGGACAATATTGCATCGTAGAGACTGTAGAAATGGCGATTCCAGAAGTGTCTAACACTGCCCCTTGGGGCGTTACCCGTGCACCATAAATATCTAAGTTTAGCCCACCTCGGTAATCATCCCATGCCACAAGATAGTTTCTGCCGTCATAAGCAATCGCAGGGAGTGCTTGTCCTGAACTTGCTGCCGAAATTGTGATAGGGGAGGTATCCAATACCACCCCTTGGGGCGCCACCCGCGCCCCATAGATGTCAGAATTATACAAGCCGTTGCGGTAATCTGTCCACACCACAAGGTAGTTTTCCCCATCAAACGCAACCGCAGGGTCGCGCTGGTCCTCCACCGCGGCTGATATGGAGAAACCTTCGGGATCAAGAACCACCCCTTGGGGTGTCACCCGTGCCCCATAGATGTCAGAATTACCCTTGCGCTCATCTGCCCAAATCACAAGGTAATTCACGCCGTCAAATCCAACCACCGGAGTAGCCTGCGGGTGCGCGGCAGTTGCCATGGGGATGCCTGTTGGATTAACTATCAAACCTTCTTTGGTTACCATGGTGCCGAAAATATCATATTCGAACACGCCACTACGCTTGTCCGACCACACCACAAGACAATTCATACCACCGAAGGTAATCGCTGGTGACTCTTGACGCTCTGGAGCTATCGAAACAGCAATACCCCATGTATCAAGCACTATCCCTTTTCTCGTCACCCGGCAACCATAGATGTCAGGATAGTCATTGTTACTACGACCATCTTCCCACATAACAAAGATATTATTACCATCAAAGGCAACCGCAGGAGAGAATTGGTCATTTGGGGCGCGGGAAATAGCAATGCCACTAGGCTCAAGCACTTCTCCAGAAGGACTCACCCGGCAACCATAGATATCATAATAAGAACCGTTGCGGCAGTCAGACCATACAACAAAGTAATTCATTCCATCAAACACCACCGCTGGTTTAAATTCATCCCGCTCAGCATTTGAAATTCTGATTCCTCCTGAGTCAAGCACCTCTCCAGCAGGTGTCACCCGTGCCCCATAGATGTCATAATACTGGACATTGTTACGACCGTCTCCCCAGACTATAAGGAAGTTTGTGCCGTCAAAGGCAATCGCTGGATCCCGTTGATTATCTTCTGCCACAGCGATAACAATTCCTGCCGAGTCAAGCACCTCTCCAGCAGGTGTCACCCGTGCCCCATAGATGTCAGTTACGTAGTATGAACCGTTACGACCATCATTCCAGACAACAAGATAGTTGAGGCCATCAAAGGCAATTGCGGGATTAAACTGCCAGTTGCGAGCAACAGCAATGGGAATGCCTGAAGTGTCCAGTAAAATGCCGGCAGGTGTCACCCGTGCCCCATAGATGTCCGCGGTATCCGGGGCATTACGCATATCCTCCCACACCACAAAATAGTTCGTGCCGTCAAAAGCCACTGCTGGCGAGCGCTGGCGCTCCGGTGCGGTAGATATAGGAATTCCTGCCGGGTCTAAGACCACACCCTCAACTGTCACTCGCGCTCCGTAGATATCAGAGTTACCATTACGCTCATCAGCCCAAACAACAAAATAGTTGACACCATCAAAGGCAATCGCTGGGCTATGTTGATACTCAGGTGCGCAAGTATAGGTTATGCTCGTGTCAATGAGGAATTCGCCCTGGTCAGAACAAAAACGCTCCCCACCTGATGATATACGCAACCGCTGCACAATATCCTTGGGGTAAAAAAGTTGTCTATCCAAGCCATATGCCCAAGCAGCGAATGCGACCAGAAAACTGACAACCTCCTTTTTCATCTTACCTCCAACTTTTTACTACCTCCCCAACAAGTTATATTTAACAAAACCTCAAGCAGTGACCACCTGTCCTTCGGCACCAATGCACCAACAAGGCCGGACACGGCTGCAATCACCTCACTTGATAAATTGTAAAACAGGAATAGCCAAAATGAACGAATAAAAAAGCATAGTTTCATACTGCATCCATAACCATTCACATTATACACCATTTCCCTATTTTGTCAATGGGTTTATTTCTCTTTGAATCGGGGTGTTAAAAACCTTGGAACTGAATGACGGAATGAGGGCAGGGAAAGAGGTAATTATGCTAAAAATCGCAGAGAATACCACTCGGGGATTCACCCAGGGGGTGACCCCCTGGGTCACCCCCTGAATCAATCCCTGACTGAATCCCTGAATCATACCATCTGTAACTATCTGAATTATAGGGAGATAGAATCAGTGAATCAAACCCTGACTCATACAGAGAATGATTTACCCAATGAATAGAGGATTGACTCAAGGGTTCAAACCCTGGCTCACTTACCGACTGAAACAGTGAGTCACTCTCTGACTAAATCCCTTACTGACTCACTGAATAATATCCCTAGTGCTATGGGAGAGGGGAGGAAAATGGGCGCTAAGATTTTATCTTGTAATTGCTTAAAAAACGCCTCATCCTTTCCAGAGCCTTGGCGATGTTCTCAATGGAGTTGGCATAACTGAACCGCAAAAACCCATCCCCGAACTTGCCAAAGCAGGTCCCGGCAAGGCAGGCAACCCCCTCCTCCTCAAGGAGCCGGTCAGATAAAACCTTGCAGTCCATACCTGTTCCTTCAATATTCGGAAAGACATAAAATGCGCCCTGCGGCTTTAAGCATCTGAAACCGGGCAGTTGATTCAAACCCTCAACGATAAAGTCCCTGCGCCTTTTGAACTCTGCCACCATTTTTTCCACCGGCTCACGCGGACCCTTCAGTGCTGCGAGACAGGCGCGCTGGACAAAGGTGGTGGTGCAGGAGTTGATGTTGGTCTCAATCCGTGCCATCTTCTCTGCCATCTCCACCGGCATAATCCCGTAGCCAACACGCCAGCCGGTCATCGCAAAGGTCTTGGAAAAGCCGTCAAGGATGATGAGCCGGGGATGAATCTCCGTAAACTGGGAGATGGACTCAAACCTCGTATCATAAACAATCTCCGAATAGATTTCATCTGCGAGAACCCAGACATTATTCTTCAGCGCGGTCTCGGCAATCAGGCGCAAATCCTCCTTGGTCAAAACCCCGCCGGTTGGGTTTGCCGGCGAGTTAATCACGATGAGCTTTGTCCGCGGGTTGACCATTGCGGCAAGCTCCTCGGCATCAAGCCGAAAACCCCGCTCCTCCCGCAAACGAATCGGCACCGGTCTGCCGCCCATATACTCAATCATTGACTCATAGATGGGAAACCCGGGATTGGGATAGATCACCTCATCACCGGTCTCAACCAGAGCCATAATCGCAAAAGCCATCACCGGCTTTGCACCCGGTGTCACCACCACCTGCTCGGGGAAAAACCGCTGACCGCGCAACCTACCGGCATATTCGGCAATCGCTGCGCGCAGCTCGGGCAACCCGGCTGAAGGACCGTAATGGGTCCAGCCCTGATCCAGCGCCTCCTTTGCCGCCTCAACAATGTGCTGCGGGGTTGAAAAGTCCGGCTCGCCAATCTCAAGATGGATAACCTCCATCTGGCACTCAAGCGCCTTTGCCCGGCAAAGGACATCAAATGCGGTCTCGGTTCCTAACTGTTCCATCCGACTCGCCAGCCTCATCTTTCCACCCCCCTCCTATTTCTTTGCCTTTCTCTCCTTGACAGCCGCCTTCTTTACCCTAACAACCGGCTTTTTTGCCTCCTCCTTTTGGGAAAGGGCGTTAATCAGCTCCCTTGCCTTTGCCGCAATATGCTCGGCAGAGACCTCAAACTCCCACATCAGCTCCCAGGGCTGACCCGACTCACCAAACCGGTCCTTCACCCCAATCGCACCAAACGCCACCGGTCGCAAGAAAAGTTCGGGCGCGGTGTGCAGGACATAGGAGACCCGGTTTGCCACACCGCCAATCTGATGCTCCTCAGCGGTTAAAACCACCCCGGTCTCAAGCGCGGCTTTGACAAGATAACGCTGATTCGGAATCACCTCATCCGGATGGGTTGTGGGCGACTTCAGGGTATGCAGGTTTATCACCCTGGTCTCAATCCCGAAATCCTCCTTCAAAATCCAGGCTGCCCGCAGCGCCTCCGGCACCATCGGACCACAGGCAACAATCGTCAACTGCTCCCCCTCGTTCTCATACCTGTCCGCGGTCTTCACCTCAAAGGCATCGATGAAACTGTCCTTTTCACCCCGATAACGGTAGACATTGGGCATACCCCAGACAAAGGGGGTCCTCTCATCGGTGATGACCGGCGTCGCCTCCCGCGCAAACCTGATGTACTTTGGACCCTTAATCTCAAAGAGCATATGCGCGGTCGCACGTTTGGTCTCAAGCGCATCAGCCGGCACGCACACATGCATATTGGGCAGACCGCAAATCTGGAAAAGGTCCTCAAGCGCCTGATGGGTGGCGCCATCAGGTCCAACCGAAACCCCGCCATGAGCGCCCGCAATCAGGACATTGAAGTTGCCATAACAGACCGTGGTGCGCAACTGGTCAAGGTTCCTGCCTGCGGCAAAAACGCCATAGGTCCCGAAAACCGGCAGCTTCCCCTCCTTTGCCAGACCCGCAGCAACATTTGTCCCTGACTGCTCCGCAATCCCCACAGAAAACCACCGCTCCAGACGCTCGGGATGCTTCTCATAGAACCTCGAGATGGTGATTGAACCCGAAATATCCGCGCCGATGCAGCACACCCTCGGGTCATCACCCAACTCCTCCAGCGCCTCGCCAAAACCGAACCTGGTCGCCTTCATCTCCACCCTCATCTTCTCCTGCCGGTTCCAGAAATAGTCCCTGGAGAAGGTTGGCACCTTTGCGAGGAGCTTGGCGCTCGCCTCCTTCTGGTACTCCTCAGCCCTCTGCAAAAGTTTCTCATAGTCAATCCGAAAGTGCAGCCCCAACTCCTGCAGACCCTTAATCATCTCCGCCTTGTTTGGCGCCTTGCCGTGCCAGCCGGCAACATTCTCCATAAACGAGACGCCCTTACCCTTGGTGGTGTTGCAGACAATCACGGTTGGCTGCCCCTTGTGCTGCGCCGCCTTTTCAAATGCGGCGAGGATCTGGTGCATATTGTGCCCGTCAATCTCAATCACATTCCAGCCAAAGGCGCGGTACTTATCCGCAATCGGGTCGATGTTCATCACATCCTTTACCCAGCCGTCAATCTGCAACCGGTTCTTGTCCAGGATGCAGCAGAGGTTGTCAAGGTGATAGGCACCCGCCTCCATCACCGCCTCCCAGATCTGCCCCTCCTGATGCTCACCATCACCGGTCAGACAGTAAACCCGGTAGCCTTTCTTGTCCAGCCTTGCGGCAAGCGCAATCCCCACCGCCACCGAAAGCCCCTGACCAAGCGAGCCGGATGAAATCTCCACCCCGGGCAGTTTCAGCCAGTGCGGATGCCCCTGATAGGGGGCATACAACTTGCGCAAACGGACAACATCCTCAACTGGAAAATAGCCCGCCATCCCCAGCCCCAGATAGAGCGCGGGCGCCTTGTGACCGGTTGACCAGATGATTCTGTCCCGGTCCTCCCAGAAGGGGTTTTCCGGGTCGTGCCGGGCAACCGCCAGATAAAGCGCCGCGGTCACATCCATAATTGACAATGTCCCGCCCGCATGACCCGAGCCCGCCGCGCATAGGGCAATCAGATTATAACCCCGCATCAGGTTTGCCGCCTGGGTCAGTTCTGCAACCGAATAACTTTTCCGCACCTTGCCGGTCTTGGAATCAACGATGGGCATCTTCACTCCTTCGGTTTGGGAATCGCCTGATAATCCTCGTAAAACTTCTTTATCCCGGCATCGGTCAATGGGTGCCTCACCATCTTCAAGAGCACATCGTAGGGAATGGTGGCGATATGCGCACCTGCCCGCATCGACTCCACCACATGCAGCGGATGGCGGATACTTGCCGCAATCACCTCGGTCTCAAACCCGTAATACTCAATCAGGGTAACGATGTCCCGCACCAGGTCCCCTCATGCGAGATGTCGTCAAGCCTGCCCACAAAGGGCGAGATAAAGGTGGCGCCGGCACGACAGGCTAAGAGCGCCTGATTCGGCGAAAAGACCAAAGTAACATTGGTCATAATCTTCTTCTGAGAAAGGACCCGCACCGCCTTCAACCCTTCAACCCCCATCGGAATCTTGATTGTCACCTTCTCGGGGTCAAGTTTTGCCCAATCCTCAGCCTCCTTAATCATCCCTTGGGCATCAGGCGAGATTGCCTCAACCGAGACCGGACCTGAAACCACCTTCAGGATATCACTCACGCACTCCTTAAAAGGTCTGCCGGTCTTCTTCACCAGGGTGGGGTTGGTGGTAACACCGTCAAGGATGCCCCAACTCGCCACCTCCCTAATCTCATTAATATCTGCCGAATCAATAAATATCTTCATATCTCCTCCTGAGTTGATTTCCAAAAACGGGAAAATCTCTGCATAAAACCGTGGTCAAGGAACTTTATTTTAACAGGAAAAAACAGCCAATGCAAGCAAAACAGCCACAGTCTTAACGGACAATATCCCTGCCAAAAGGGCAAAAATCAACTAAACCGGAAAAACTCCTAAAGGGGTCATCCCCGGGGTGGGGTCTGAAAAAGTGATAAATTCGGCTAAGTTATTTACCTTTCAAACTTAACCTGATTTTTCCCGAAATCCCCTTGTATACCTATAAGTATACAAACCCACCTATCCAAAACCCCATTTTCCCACTTGACTTTTCAGGATTTTGGTGTATAATTAATATGCGGGTGGGCAGGAGAGAAATATAAGGAAAAGCGAGAGGCAAAGAAAGAAGAGCAAAAAGGAGGACAGATACGAAAGCAATTTGCCTCTTAACAATTGTAGTTGCCCTTACCGGCTCTGGTTATGAACTCAACCATTACCGCAGCCAATTCTCCTTTTATCACCACCAGGGCTTTGACCGCATCCGGACAACCGACTTTTTCCTGAAATGTGTGCCGGTAAGGGGTGGGGTGAAACTTTTGCTTTATGATGTCTCCGGAAGGGTGGAGGCGGTAATCAGAAACGAGGAGTTGAACCCCGGTTACTACCGGGAGGTGTTTGGAAAACAAAAACGGTCTCTGCCAGCCGGCGTTTACTTTCTGGTCCTTGTTCAGGAAAGTAAGCAGGTTACCAGAAAAGTTGTGCTGGTGGAGTGAGGAGGAGTTATGCGGCACATTATCTATTACCTGCTCGTTCTGGTGGCAAGTGGCTTTAGCCAGAATTGGGAATTAATTCCAATCCTTTCCGAGCCTGGAAGTGCTATTCCAGTCGCGGTTGCAACTGACAGTTTCTGCCTGCCTCGTGTGGCATTTGGTATCTCTGGTCTTCATGTGCTCGGATACGCCAGTTGGACCGGAGACTCCTGGAAGATTGAGTATCCCGAAGTCGGCGGGGTGCTTGTTCTTGCAGTGCAGTTATGCCTTGATGCTGACGGACTTCCGCACATCGCTTATCATGAAGGTCGGTATGTTCCGCCTTATCTTGACTCGGTGCGCTATGCCTTTTATGACGGAGATACCTGGCATTTTGAAACTGTTGTCAGGCGAGACACCGGTGAGGCTGGTATCGGTTGGCTAACATTTGCACTCGCCCGTAACCGAACACCGCATCTGGTTTTCGTTCACGACAACAAGGTGAAGTATGCCTATAAATCCGCCGACACCTGGAACATCCTGACGGTTCCGGCAGAACAACCCGATACCCTGAAAAACCTGTCAAGCGTCGGGTTTGCCCTTGACACATCTGGATTACCAGGGGTTGCGGTAAGCTGGTTCAAACGGAATGTTGGTGTCTTTACCTCATTCTTTGAGTTTGATGGCACCGGGTGGCATCGGTTTGATTTTGACTCACTTCCGCCAGGAGGCGGAGGCACACTTGTCCAGAATGACCCGGCAACTGACCTTTTTCATATCCTGGATGGTCCGAACTATGCCATTGGTAAAGGCAGGGAATGGTGGATAGGAGAAGGTCCGCCCGGCTCGCCCATAGCGTGGCGCAGCTTTGCCCTGTTCCAGGGCCAACCCCATGTGATTTTTTCCCATCCGATGAACTATCTCTGGTATTTTCGGCGCGAGGCTGGTGCTTGGGTGGGAGAAAAGGTGATTTCAGACAGGAGTGCGGACTGCGGGTCAATTACTGTTGACCGGACCGGCACACCGCATATCGCCTTTCTTGACCTTGGCTTAGCTGAGACCCTCTGGTATGCCCGCAGGATTGCTACAGCGACAGAAGAAGAGAAGGCTTGCCCGATTTATAAATTAGGGCTGCCCAAAGAACTTTTCCTGACAATCTCATCGCCAGTTTCTGCAACCAAGAATCTGAGGCTCTCTTACGGGCTTCCTAAGGATGAAAGGGTCCAACTTGCGGTCTATGACTTATCAGGTAGAACAACATTGGTTCTGAAGGATGAGATGAAAAAGGCTGGTTATTACACCGATGCCTTCAATCTCAGCCGCCTGAGCAATGGCATCTACTGGTTTGTTCTGAAATCAGGCGGTGAGATGAAGACAAGAAAACTGGTCTTAATAAAATAAGGGAGCAAAATGAGAAGGTTATTGCCTTTCACTCTCTTTGTTTGCATTTCTACTCTCTTTTCCTTCCAGACATGGGAAAGGACATATGGCAGAATGTCTTATGATATGGGCCGATCAGTACAGCAGACCTCTGATGGTGGCTACATCGTTGCGGGCTGGACTTACTCCGTTCCTCCATTTATGGCCTATGCTGTCTATCTTGTGAAGACCGACTCTTTTGGGGATACAATCTGGACAAGATGTTTGGGAAATCAATTTGTGAATATGGGATTCTCAGTGCAACAGACCACCGATGGCGGCTATATCATCGCCGGATGGACTTATTCCTTCAGCGCAGGCGACTCTGCCGATGTCTATCTTATCAAGACCGACTCTTTTGGTGATACAATCTGGACAAGAACATATGGCGGAACAGCGGATGATAGGGGATTCTCGGTTCAGCAAACCGCTGATGGTGGTTATATCATTGCCGGGCGCACATACTCATTTGGCGCCGGAATGTGTGATGTATATCTTATCAAGACCGACTCCCTTGGTGAAACGCTCTGGACAAGGACATACGGTGGTGCAACCGGTGATGAGGGTTGGTCAGTTCAACAAACTGCTGATGGTGGCTACATCATTGCCGGCTGGAAAGGAAATGCTCAGAACAGTCCTGATGTCTATCTTATCAAAACCGACTCCTTGGGCTTGGTTTATACCGGGGTGGAGGAACAAAGGACCAAGCCTCTGCCAAATCTCTTGCTTGATGTTTCACCAAACCCGTTCACCAAAACCGCAACCATCCGCTATCAACTTCCCTCTGCCTCTCCTGTCCGCATTCTCGCCTTTGACATCACCGGCAGAACCGTTGCCACTCTCTTTGACCAGAATCAGCCTGCCGGCACACACCAACTCATCTGGCAACCAGAAGGTCTTGCTCAAGGCATCTACTTCATCAAACTGCAACTGCCCGGTTTTATTACAACTGAACGCTGCCTCTATTTAAATCAGGAATAACCAGGGGGGAATTCTTTAAATCTGGCATTGAGTTAAAGTTCTGCTTCTACTCTCTCATCACATTTTAATGTAAACACGAGTGCGAGTATTTCATCCCCCTCTCCTGCTGAATATCCACGCTCCTTTTATCCAAACTTGACAATTTGCCATATAATGCTAACATTTCTTTTATGCCTGAATATGACCTACGACGGATAAGGAATATCGGCATTGCCGCGCACATTGATGCCGGCAAGACCACGACCACCGAACGCATCCTCTATTACACCGGCAGGATTCACCGGATGGGCGAGATTGACGAAGGCACAACCCAGATGGACTGGATGATTCAGGAAAGGGAGCGGGGCATCACCATTACCGCTGCCGCCACCAGTGTCAACTGGCTTGACCATCGCATTAACATCATTGACACCCCTGGTCATGTTGACTTCACGATTGAGGTGGAAAGGTCGCTCAAGGTCCTGGATGGTGCCATCGTTGTTCTCTGCGGTGTTGGTGGTGTTGAACCTCAGACCGAGACGGTCTGGCGTCAGGCTGACCGCTACCGTGTCCCGCGCATCGCCTTTGTCAACAAACTTGACCGCACCGGCGCGGACTTCTACCGGGTCGTGAAGATGATGAAGGAGAAGTTTGAGCAGATTCCCTTGCCGGTGCAACTGCCGATTGGTATTGAGGACCGGTTTCAGGGTGTGATTGACCTTGTTACCCAAGAGGCATGCATCTGGCACACCGAGGATCTGGGTGCAACCTATGAGACCCTGCCGGTTCCTGATGAGCACTTAGAGGATGTGGAGAAATACCGGCACGAGATGCTTGACATCCTCACCACCTTTGATGAGACCCTCTTGAGCAAATACCTGGGCGGTGAGGAGATTACACCGGCTGACATCAAAAGGGCAATCAGAAAGGGAACGATTGATTTAAAGATTGTGCCGGTATTCTGCGGTGCCGCATTCCGCAACAAGGGCATCCAGAAACTGCTTGACGGGATTGTTGACTACCTCCCCTCGCCCGTTGACATCCCACCGGCAAAAGGCATCAACCCGAAGACCAACAAGGAGGAGACCAGACCTCCTGACCCCAAAGCCCCTTTTGCCGCCTTAGTTTTCAAACTCGCATTTGACCCGCAAAGGGGCATGCTCTCATATATCCGGGTCTATTCTGGCAGGGTGGAAACCGGTGATGTGGTTATGGCGGTACCTGAGATGAAAAGGGTGCGTATCCAGAGATTAGCGGTGCCTCATGCCAACCGGTATGAGGAGGTTGACTCCCTTTCTGCGGGCGAGATTGGCGTTGCCCTTGGACTCAAGGAAAGCCACACCGGTCAAACCCTTACCCATCTTGCCCATCCGATCGCCTTTGAGCCCATCAAGGCGCCCGAGCCGGTTGTGTTCCTGGCGATTGAGCCCAAGACCAAGGCTGATGAGGAAAGGCTCCATTCTGCGCTTGAGACAATGGCGCTTGAGGACCCGACCTTCAAGGTCAAGAGCGATGAGGAAACCGGTCAGCTGATTCTTTCTGGTATGGGCGAACTCCACCTTGAGATTCTTATTGACCGTCTGCAACGGGACTACCGGGTTGGTGTCCATTCCGGCAAACCCCAGGTTTCATACCGTGAAACCATCACCACCAGCGCCACCTATGAAAGCCGGTTTATCCGCCAAAGTGGTGGCAGGGGTCATTATGCGGTGGTAAAACTTACCCTTGAACCAGCCCGTGAAGGCAACTGGGTGATAAATGAAATTAAGGAAGGAACGATACCAAAACAGTTCATCCCGCCGATTGAACAGGCAATTGCGGAATGCTTTGAGTCCGGTGTCCTTGCCGGGTACCCAATCATCAATACCCGGGTAAGGATTGTTGACGGTGCCTATCACGAGGTTGACTCATCGGAAATTGACTTCAAGGTAGCAGCAACCCAGGCGTTCCGTGAGGCATTTCTTCTTGCAGAACCAACATTCTTAGAGCCGCTAATGGAACTTGAGGTGGTAACGCCAGACCAGTATTTAGGAAATGTCCTTGCCGACATCAACGCCCGCTCCGGCAGGGTGATTCACCTTGAACCGGTAAAAGGTCATCAGATTGTTACTGCAGAAATTCCCCTTGCCAACACCTTTGGCTATGCCACCAGCCTCCGCTCATTAACCCAGGGAAGGGCAAGCCACTCAATGCAGTTCAAATCCTTTAGACCGGTTGACGAGGCGACCCGGATCAAACTCTATCCCTTATTTGGTGAAAAAGAGCATTAAGATTTTCTTGACAAGCCCCTGTTGATTTTTTAAATTTACTTGCTTGAGTAGTAATAACCAGCAAAACAAACTGCCTGATTGGCAGAAAGAAAAGGAGGCATAATGAAGAAACTGCTTTTGCTGGGAATCGTACCGATAATCTGCCTGACAATGCTGACCGGTTGTATGCCCGGGTTTTATACCGTAGGCACGCTTTACACATCGGTGAAAACACCGAGTGCAGCAGTTGCCTATTACGGTCCGAGCGCAAATCAGGCAGCAAAGGTCGCTAAGGCCACCGCCACCAACATCCTTGGAGTGGTTGCCATTGGCGATGCCAGCCTTGAGGCGGCAATGAAGCAGGTGGGTATGACCAAGGTGCACCATGTTGACCAGGAGGTAACAAGCATCCTTGGTTTATTCTCCACCTACACCATCTACGTTTACGGAGAATAACCTTCTCATAGCACCTCCCGGGGGGCGTCCTGCCCCCCGTATTTTTGTCCTTGCTTTGTAGTTCTTGAACTATGAACTATGTGCTATAAACTAAATATGATGAATCCAGCCATATTCCGGGAATATGACATTCGCGGTGTTGCTGACCGTGACCTTACCGACGATGTTGTTTATCGGCTCGGTCAGGCATTTGGCACCTATATCCAGTCAAATGGTGTTTACCAGTGTGTTGTTGGCAGGGATGTCAGACTCTCAGGACCAAGGATAGAAAAGGCACTGACCGCAGGCTTGCTCGCAACCGGTGTTGATGTGATTAAAATTGGTATCGTTCCCACCCCGGTCTTTTACTTCTCATTCTTCCACTTGAACATCAATGCCGGGATGATGATAACCGCCAGCCACAACCCACCTGATGAAAATGGCTTCAAGGTCGGGCTCAACAAAACCACCATTTATGGCGAGGAAATCCAGAATCTGCGCCGGCTTGCCGAGGACGGCAGATTCCGCATCGGTAAAGGAAAGGTGGATTCCGCTGATGTAATAACACCCTATATTGAGATGTGTCATAAAAAGATAAAACTTACCCGCCCATTAAAGGTTGTATTTGACCCGGGCAATGGCACTGCCGGTGTCCTTTTGGAACGCCTTTTTGGCTCCTATCCGATTAAACCGATATTCATCAACTTAAAACCTGACGGCACATTTCCTGCCCATATCCCGGACCCGACCGTTCCTGAGTATCTCAAGGAGGCGATAAATCTTGTTAAGGAGACCAATGCCGACTGCGGATTTGGCTATGATGGTGATGCTGATCGGATTGGCACGATTGACGAAAAGGGCAACACCATTTATGGTGACCGGCTCCTTGCCATCCTTGCCCGAGAAATCATCGCCCGTCACCCCAAAGCCAAGATAGTTTTTGAGGTCAAATGCTCCCAGGGTCTGATTGAACATATCAAATCTTTAGGCGGGACCCCGGTGATGTGGAAAACCGGACATTCCCTGATCAAGGCAAAGATGAAGGAGGAAGGCGCGCTCATCGCTGGTGAGATGTCCGGACATATGTTCTTTGCCGATGACTACTATGGGTATGACGATGCCATCTTTGCCTCTTTAAGGGTGCTGCGCATCCTGAATGACTCTCACAAAACCCTTTCTCAACTTGCCGCCGAGGTCCCATACTATTACGCCACCCCGGAAATCAGGGTAAAGATTCAGAGCCCGGATGCTGACCGTTTGAAGTTTGATATTGTCAACAAACTGCGGGAACAGTTCCGTAAAGAGTGTCAGGTGATTGATATTGATGGCGCAAGGGTCATCTTTGGCGACTCCTGGGGTCTTATCCGTGCCTCCAACACCCAGCCGATTCTGGTCCTACGGTTTGAGGCAAAGACACCGGAAAGGCTCAAGGAAATCCAGCAACTGTTCTATCAAGAACTGCAAAAGTTTCCTGAGGTTGTTCTGCCCGAGTGCTGAAATTTAATGAAGCCTGCGGAAAGACTGCTCCGTGCTGCACTCATCCCCAACCAACTGATTAAGAAAAACGAAAAGGTGGTGATTGGGGTTTCTGGCGGCGCTGACAGCCTCTGCCTGCTTTTCACCCTCAACGAATACAACCGCCGCCATCACCAGAACTGGCAACTATTTCCTGTCCATATCAACCCCGGCTTTCCTGGCTGGAAAAGCGAAAGGGTTGAGCGCCTCTGCACAAATTTAGGTCTAAATTGCACGGTAAAGAAAATTGGGGTGCCGAAAAAACTCAAGGAGACCAAAACCGACTCCTGCTTCTTCTGTGCCCGGGAAAGGCGCAAGGCGCTTTTCCAGACCGCTTTTGAACTCGGCTGCAAGAAGGTTGCGCTTGGTCACCACCTTGAGGATGTCAATGAGACCTTCCTCTTGAACCTTTTATTTGCCTCCTCGGCAAGCACCATTTTGCCATCCCAGCCCCTTTTTTCCGGTGCCTTGACCGTGATTCGCCCCTTATATTACTTTACCGAAGAGATGATAAAAGCCCGGCTCAAATCTGCTGGTATCAGACCGGTGCACAATTCCTGCCCATATCAGCATAAAGGCAGCCGCATCCTCATC
>JBDRUF010000022.1 GCA_039801245.1 candidate division WOR-3 bacterium | reverse complement strand
AGTAACACCGTGAATGAGTTTGGAGCGCCGGGCAAGGAGGTTTATGGGCAAATCATAACTGGTGGCGATGGTAAAGATGGAATAACGGGCAGAGGCACCAAGGCGCAGGCTCCGAGCAGAGTAGTCAATTTCAATGGTGTCGGTGGCGATTGAGCCTTCAGGGGTGCAGAAGTGCCAGTTTTCCCTTGAACCGCCGATGAGTTGATGGAACTGGGCACCAAGACAGAGGTGGTTCAAGAATGACTGGGCAAGACCGAGATTGAGCGAGTAGATGCCGCCGCGACCGATGATGTGATAACGATAGGTGGTGTCGGAAATGGATTCAGACCAGACATCAAAGTCCTGATTGAACCGGGAATCAACCCCCAGGAGAATCCGGGTGCGGGTGGGCAGAGGAACCGCACCGTAAAAGGCAGAGGGTTTGACCGAGCCCAATGCCCGGGTCATATTGTTCTGCTTGCCGCTGACGCCGATGGCAGAGAGGGAGATTTTCATACTGGTCTGGGACAAATCAATGAAAATTCCGGGATTGGCAACGCTCAGGGCAAATGGGTTTCCGGTTGCGACGCTGTGGGCGTCACCTGGAGGGGTAAGTTCGCCAAGCCCCTGAAGGTTGAAAAAGGACTGGGCAAAGGTCAGGGTGATGAAGAGGGCAAGCGCAATGGTAATTTTCTTCATCTTGTGAACCGGTCCTCTGGGGGCAATATATACTGGATGCGCAGGTGGGGTGAGAGAGGACCAGACCGGAACAGTTTTATCCGGAAGGGTTTGAGCCATTCTGGTTCGGCGGTAATGAAAATGCCGTAATTGGGATTGGAGTCTGGTTGCGATACCCAGTTCTGAATCAGGCGGCTGATTTCAAGAGAGACGATGGTGTCGTTATCAGCCGGAACATAAGCAACCTTAGCGGCAGCCTTCTCTTGAAAAGAGGCGTATCTGCCCTTTGTAGCATAGGCTTCAGTGAGCTGATGGATTCCAAGCCAGATGGTGTCTTGGCGCCGGTACAAAGTTTGCGGCTGGAAAATCAAATCGGCACGGGCAATGGTTGCTTCCCGAGGAATTGAATCAAGGTTGAAGCGCAGATAGGTGCGAAAGGCAAAACTGGAGCCGACGAGCAGGTCATAAGGGTTTGCCCGGATGCCGCTGGAGTCAACGATGTGGGCATCTTCAATGGGATAATATGTCCTTTGTTTGCTGTCGGCAAAGGTCAAGACCAGCCTGGGACCGGTTTTGGCAGAGGTGAGGTTGGTTACGGTTGTAAAGCCGGTGTCAAGGGAAAAGATGATGATGCCGTAGGAGCGGCGGACGAGGGTCTCAAGGTAATCCTTGTTGAACTCAACAACGGTGGACTCCTTTTCCATTTTGCCCTGACCCAAGTCAAAATGCCAATAGTCTCCCCCAGGGGTGAGCCACTGCGTTGTTGAATCTGCCATGCGCCAGGTAACCGCGCCGGTGCTCCAGTCGGTTGAGCAGGGGCGACAGATAAAGTTAAGGGGAGAGCTGTCAATCGGATGGAGGATGAGTCGTACAGAGCTAACTGAGTCCAGGCAGCTGTCCTTGATTGAGAACTTGATCAATATCCTTGCCTCATACTCATCATCCTTGCCCAAAAGCAGATAGTCGGCATAGCCCAGCGGGACAAACTTGCCATAACTGTCAGTGCTCTCAGGCAGCAGTTCCAGGGTGCGGGTTTCAGGAGGGGTATTTATCTGGTCAAATCCGACCGGCAGGGTGTTGCAGGCAAGGAAAAACAAAAGAAAGGCAAAGGGCGATGTCCGTTTGTTAGTCATTTTTGGGTCCGTTACCGTTCATTTGCCTGTTAAATGCCTGGGCGATGTGCTGGGAGAGGTTGTCCTTTATCGCCTGATAAGCGGTGCGAATCGCATTCTTGAGCGCCTGCGGTGTGGAGCGACCATGGGCAACAACAACATTTCCCTGAACACCGAGCATAAGTGCACCCCCGTGCTCCTGGTAGTCCATTCTGCTGATGAACTCCTCCAGAACCGGTCTGGAGAACCAGCGCCGCAAACGGTATTTGGATTCCGACTCGTAGTATTCGTGGAGCAACTGCCGAAGTATCTCTGCCAGACCCTCGCCATATTTCAAAAGGACATTGCCAACAAAGCCATCACAGACAACCACATCAACCTTACCGGTCAAGAGGTCGTTGCCCTCAACATTGCCGATAAAATTGAGTTCGCTCTCCTTGAGCAGTTGGTATGCGGCAGCGGTCAGTTCATTGCCCTTGCTCTCCTCCTGACCGATGTTCAAGAGCCCAACCGATGGGTTTGCCTTGCGGAAGAGAAAACTGGCAGCGGTGGCACCCATCATCGCAAACTGTAGGAGATGAAGCGGTTTGGGACTGACATTGGCACCAACATCAAGGACAAGGGTGCTGCCTTTGATTCTCGGAAAGAGCACGCCAATTGTCGGACGGTGAACACCAGGGACCGGACCAAGCATATTAAGGGCAAAAGCCATTACCGCACCGGTGTTGCCTGCGCTCACCACCGCATCCACCTTTCCCTGCCGGTGCAGTTCCATACAAACGGCAATTGATGAATTGCGCTTCTTCTTTATCGCTGTAGGTGCGGGTTCATGCATACCGACAACCTCAGGCGCAGGAATGAGTTCAACCCGGTCGGCATAACGGTCCTTGGTTTCGTCAATCATCTCCTGCTTACCAACGATGCTCAAGGTGATGTCGGGCAGCTCCTTCAGCGCCAGTGCTGCTGCCTCAAGTTCGGCTCGGGGCGCATTGTCCGAGCCCATCGCATCAAGCGCAATTTTCACCTATTCCTTTTCCTTGGTTACCGTTATCACCGGTTTGCCCGCATAGTAACCGCAATGCGGACAGACACGGTGCGGCATTTTCGGTTCGTGGCAGTGCGGGCAGTCAATTAAAGTTGGTGGTGTCAAACGCCAGTGGGTCCGGCGCTTTCTCCCGCGCTGCCGTGAGTGTCTTCTTTTTGGTAAGGGCATTAATATCCTCCGATTTTATAATTATTTTAGCATTGATAATAGCCTCTTAAATTGTAGAGTCAAGAAAATGAATGGTTCAGGGCGATTCCTGTTCAGGGATTTTGTAATTATCAACAAATACTTCCTCAAAGTCGTAAACGGCGTGAAACTTTTCCACCCCTTCGGCTTCCTCCTTTGGTATCAGACCGGCATTTACCAGATTCAAAACCACCTGCCCGATGTCATCGGTAGAGTTTATCCCCCAGGAGTGAAGCACCGACTTGGCAAGCAGACCGTATCTGGCAATCATCAAATCCCGGATGGCTTCAAGCAGTTCGGCGGCGGTGATATGGCTCTTTCTGCCGGTTAACTTATAGGCATGCTGCAGACCGTCGTTGACCAGAAGATAGGCATCAAGGGGGAAACGGGCATCATTCTCAAGCACCTTATCAAGTAGAATCATTGGCAAATAATCATACTCGGAAATCTCCCCGATGCAAGTGGATCGTATGAACTTCAGCGGGGTGTTCGTAGTTGTCGGGCTCTTGATTCTCTCTGTGGCGGCGGAGGCACAGGCTTTTCCGACTTTGCCCTAAAGGAGTCATTGAACTACCTCCCGCCAAATCTGCGTTTCTATGAGTTGGAGCGAATGGGTTTCAGATGTCGAGAGGAGGATGTGATGCGGTATCAACAGGGCAGGACTGGGTTTTTGCCGTTTGGTTAAGTATACTTATAAGTATACAGATTGGGTGGCGGGAAAATTGGGATATTTCTTTGAATTTCAATGTGTTATCAATAAATTTAACAATTTTAGACCCCACCCCCTATACCGTCCCCCTAAGGGTTTTGCAGGTGGTCTTCCCTCGGGTTTTCCAGGGGATTTTACCTGCTGCCTTAGCGGCCCTCCTTAATTTCCCCAGCCCCAAAGCCCTGTTTATCCCCTTGGACATCACCGTTCAGGTCGTCCTTTAAACTCCCCCTCTTCCTGCCTCATCCTGAGACCAAATCCTTGCCCCCGACCCCATAACCCTGACCGAACCGCCCTTTATCAACCCTTGAGCAACCCATTATAACCGAACGGCAAAAACCCGCAACCTGCCAATGACATCCCGCTGAAGTTTGACATCACCTTTCCGCAGTTTAACATTAGTTGCCGCTATGTTCATCCCCTTTTACGACCTGAGGGATGAGAACCTTGGGTTTCTCCCTGACTTTCACGCCGCATTGGAACGGGTTGTAAAATCGGGCAGGTTTGTCCTGGGCGAGGAGCTGACAAAATTTGAAAAGGAGTTGGGAGGTTATCTTGGTGTCGATGAGGTCATCGGTCTGAAAAGCGGCACCGACGCCCTCTATTTTGCCCTCAAAGGGCTCGGCATCGGCAAGGGCGATGAGGTCATCACCACCCCTTTCACATTCCCCGCCACCGTGGAGGCGATTCTGCGGGTTGGTGCCAGACCTGTCCTTGCCGACATTGAGCCCGAAACCCTCTGCCTCAGCCCGGAACGGTGTGAGGCGGCAATCACCAAAAGGACAAAGGCAATCATCTTGGTCCATCTCTTTGGCAACTGCGCTGAAATTGACCGTTTCATCACCATCTGCCAGGCACACAACCTCTTTCTGATTGAGGATGCGGCACAGGCAATCGGCGCCGAGTACAGGGGGAGAAAACTGGGCGGTTTTGGCACCTGTGCCATCTTCAGTTTCTATCCGACCAAAAACCTGGGCGCGCTCGGCAACGGCGGCGCACTGGTCGGTCAAACCCTTGATATTGACTGCCCGAACTCCTCCCGGCTTGATGAACTCCAGGCGGCATTTCTGCGGATAAAACTTACCCATCTTGACGAATGGCTTAAAAGCCGGGAACGGCTTGCCCGCCGTTACGAATCGGAGTTGAGCCCATTTGTCAAGATTGTCAAATCCGCGCCCCAAGCCCAGCCCAATTACCACCAGTTTGCCATCCTTACCCCCTCTCGTGACCGGCTGCGTCAACTCCTGCTCAAAGATGGGGTTGAAACGATGCTCTATTATCCTGAGCCGATTCATCGCCAACAGCGGTTTGCCGGAGAGTTTCCAGGCTCCCATCTTCCCGAAGCCGAAAGGGCAAGCGCAGAGGTGCTGTGCCTGCCGATAAGGCAAAACTTGACAGACGCTGAGCAGGAGGTCATTATCAATTCAATAGTAAAATTCTTTAAATCAGGATGAACCTATCTCAAATCGTTTTGCCCGAACTCGCCTTTGACGCCCCCCCACTTGCCGGTCAGGATGAGCTCTTTAACCTGATTGCCACAAGGCTCCTTGAGGCAAAAATTGCCAATGAGATTGACCCGGTCGTTGCCGGCTTCCGCAAACGGGAGGAACTGTGCTCCACCGGTGTTGGTCACGGTGTTGCGATACCCCATTCTGCGAGCAGTGCGGTTGAACGGATTGTTGTGGTTGTTGTCCGCCTCAACCCGGCGCTGGACTGGCACGCCCGTGACAACCAGCCGGTAAACCTTGTTGTTGCCCTTATCTCCCCGCCCGCGCTCTACTCGGTTTACCTGCAGGTTCTGGCGGCGCTTGCCCGCGCCCTTCATATTGAGTCGGTGCGCCGCCTTGCCCTCAACGCCCCCAGCCCCCAGGAGGCGGCAAAAATCATCGCCCAGATTGCCCAGAAACAGGAGGAGGGAACCGAAGGCTTGATTGAGCCGGTCTGCTAACCATCCCCTCTTACCCGCTTTCGCCTCTCAGAAACCCTTTTTGCCATCTCGCCAAAGATTCTCAGGTTTTCCTCTGCTGCGGTCCTGTCAAGGATCTGAATGGCAAAACCGGCATGGACAATCACATAATCACCAATCTTCACATCTGGTGTCATCACCAGGGAAATCTCCCGCTGAACCCCACCAACCTCACCAATCGCCATCTCACCATCAATCGCAACCACCTTCACCGGAATTGCCAGACACATTCTATCCCCCCAGAGAATAAAGGCAGACCGACTCGCCCGGTTTCACCCCGAGAAAGTCTGCCACCACTTCGCACTTGGCGGTCAAGAGGTAAAACCCGTCCCTCTTAGAATTGACCAGCGACTCAAAATTGGCATGCCCCTTGGCAATGACCAAATCCGCCTCATAATAAAACCTCAAAAACTCCTCGCTCACCGTGTTAAAATCTATCCCGAGATAGGGCGAGCCCGTGCCGATTACCCTGCCCAATCTATCCAGCCCCAACCCCTTTGCCTCCTCAACGGTAACATCGTTGAGAATCGGGCTTGACCGGGCAACAATGGTCAGTTCTAAATCGGGGAGCCGCCTCAAAACCAGTTTATCAAAAATCACCTCACCGGCATTATCCAAGATATAAACAACCCGCCGCGCCTTTTTCAGCCGCGCAATTAGCAAATCGCTGTCATCATGGGCAAAATGCAAGCGTGCCAGCAGGTCATTGATGTCAAAACTGCGACCCGGTCCAACATCAATAACATTTCCCGCCGCCGCAATCTTCAACGCCACCTTTAAACCCTCATCACCCTCAGCAAGTTTTTCATCCAGGCGTGCTGCCATCTCCTGCGCCCGCCTATTCTGCTCCTCCTTCACCTTGGCAAAAGGGTCCCTGTTGCCCAAAAATTCCATTGTTGCCACTAAAAGTTTTGATGTATAGGTGCTGGGCGGCTCATTCAGACTGAGATTTTCCGCCACCTGCAAAAGCCCCTTCCTTAAAATCTCCGCCCTTTTTTCATCACCGCCGCAGAGCCGGACAATCCTTTGACACTGCTCCAGACCGCACTCAAGACATCTTGGCGAGGAGCGCATCGGCTGATTAAACCATTATGTCTTCAGCGGCTTCTTCTCAGCTGCTGGGAAAAGGACATTGTTCAAAATCAGCCGGTAGCCAGGTGAATTCTTGTGCAAGGCGAGGTCAGTGGGTGGGTCGCCAATCCGATGGGCAAAATCCTCAGGGTCATGACCCCCTAAGAATGTAAATGTCCCCTTGCCGAAGTTGCCGTGGATATACTTCACCTCCTCGGTATTTGCCACCTCACCCATAATCAGCACATCCTTCTTCAGCAGGTTCCGCCTGAAACCACAGTTCTGACCCAAAAACTCCTTGACCAGACCGGTATGGTTCTGAACAAGCATTGTCGGCACCGGGTCATACTTCGCAGAAAAGTCAAACAAGGAAAAGTAGACATCCTGCCCCCTTGCGGTTGCCTCGAGATAGGTGTCAATATCTGAATGCTCATAGACCAAGGGGTCGGTTATCACCTCAAAGTTCTCAAAGGCAAAGCAGCCCTCGTAATCCAGTTTCCTGTTACAGTCCGGGTCAACCCCATCACCATCAAAGACCGCGGCGCAGATATCGGTGTTGCGCGCTGCCCAGGCGATATCAGGGGTATCGGTTGCCGAGCACATCGCAAAAAGCATCCCGCCTTCGGCCACATACCGCCTTATCGCCTCCAAAACCGCCAGTTTCAACTGGCTCACCTTTTTAAAGCCCAGCTCCTTCGCCATCCTGGTGTTTATCGCCACCTCCTCCTGATACCACTTCTCCTGCCGGTAAGAGGCATAGAACTTCCCGAACTGACCGGTGAAATCCTCGTGGTGCAGATGGAGCCAGTCATACTGGGAAAGTTTACCCGCCAAGACCTCCTTGTCCCAGACCACATCATAGGGAATCCCAGCATAATCAAGCGCCAGCCGCACCGCATCATCCCAGGGGTCAGCGGTTGGCGGCGCATAAACCGCAACCCTGGTCGGACGCTCTAATACTATTGAAGCCATATTGTTTTCCTCAATTGTTTGCCTTATCCGCAGTAATTCTGTCGGTGCCACCATCTCAAAATAAACCCCGTAAATCCGGCACTCCTTTATCGCCTTATCCTCATAGGGAAAGAGAAATGAGCCCGCCCGGTAATTCAAAAGCCATTCCACCCGCACGCCCCGCTGCAAAAGCCGGTAGGCAACACCGTATGCCTTCAGATGGTCGGTCTGGGTCAAATCCATCGGAATCAAAACCATCTCCTGTCCCAGCATCGGTATCGCCAAGACCAGCAACAATAAACTCATTTTGCACCTTGCCCTTGGCACTTTGCCTTTTAAACTCATCACTCTTTAACTATCCTTGTCCCGGCCTTACCACCAATTGCGGCCAAGAGATGCTCAGGGTCGGTGATGATTACCTCCTTGCCGCCACCGTCAAGAAACCTAAGCCCTGCCTCAACCTTCGGTCCCATACTACCTTCAGGAAAATGCCCCTCCTCAAGATATCTTTTCATCTCAGCCATCTTTACCTCTCCCAGCGGCTTGGCATCCGGCTGCCCGTAATTAAGATAAACACTGTCAACCGCAGTGGAAATTATCAACCGCTCCGCTCCAATCAGATTGGCAAGCAACGCCGAAGCCAAATCCTTGTCAATCACCGCCGCCACCCCGCGCAAACCGCCATTCTCCTCAACCACCGGAATCCCGCCACCACCACAGGCAATCACAATCGCACCGGTCTGAATCAAACTTTTAATCTCCTCAACCTCAACCACCGATTTGGGCAATGGGGATGGCACCAGTCTGCGAAACCCTCTGCCCGCATCCTCCTTTATACACCAGCCCAGTTCCCTTTGCAGTTTTGCCGCCTCCTCCCGGGTGTAAAAGGGTCCAACCGGTTTTGACGGGTTGAGAAATGCCGGGTCATTTTTGTCAACAACCACCTGGGTAACCACCGTTACCGCCCGACCCCCTATCCCCTTTCTCCTGAAAAGATTGTCCAGAACCTGCTGAATCATATAGCCGATTTCCGCCTGGGTCTGGGCATTTGCCGCATCCAGCGGTATCTCAGGCAGCCGGTTGCGCGCCAGGTGCGAGCGCAAAAGCACAAAACCAACCTGCGGACCATTCCCGTGCGTGATTATCACCCGTTCACCGGAACTGGCGAGCTCCACAACCGGCACGCAGGTTGCCTCAAGCGTTGCCATCTGCTCGCTGAATGAGTTGCTTTCCTTTTTCCGAATCAGCGAATTACCGCCAATCGCCAAAACCGTTGTCATATCATTAAATGATACCTCCTCTCATAAAATAATCAAGCCCGCATCCAACTACACCAAAAAATAATTGCACCTTTCCTGGCGATGGTTATAATTAATTTAATGAAAAAGAGTATTAAAATTGAATGGCAGCGGTTAATCACTAATGGCGAGACCTGCCCGAGATGCTCGGCAACTGAACAGGAGATTGATGATGCGCTGAAAATCCTCAAGCAGATGCTTGAGCCCAGGGGGTTTGAGGTCTTATTGGAAAAAAGGGAAATCACCCCTGCCGAGTTTGAAAAGAACCCCTTGGAATCAAACCGCATCCTTATCAACGGTCGTTCCCTTGAAGAATGGCTTAAAGCCGATGTTGGTGCCAGCCCCTGCTGCGATGTCTGCGGCACCGCCCAATGCCGGACTATAGAACTTAATAAAAGGGTCTATGAATCCATTCCGGCAGAGCTAATCGTCCAAGCCGGACTTGCTGCTGCAAAAATTATTGATGCAGATTAACTAAATCTATCGCCTCAGCGTGCTATCAGAAACTTTCTAACTGTGCTAAAGCCCTCTGCTTCAAACCTCAGCAGATATACACCATTGGCAAGGTGGTTCAGGTCCAGTTTTAACGAGCCGCTCCTGCCCGCATTAATCTGCTGGCTCAAAACAACCCTGCCAGTAACATCAAATACCTCTACCGCTGCCAGACCGGGGTTGGGTAAAGTGTATTTTAGCACTGCCGAGCGATTAACCACAGGACTTGGCATAAGGGCAACTCCTGCAACTGCCTCTTTAACCTGCTCCTCAATACCTGGCGCAACCTCTCTGAGAATCAGTTTGCCGTAGTATGCGGGTCTAAGATGGGAGTCTGCACACATCCCTGCCGGCCACCAGCCAAATAACATGTGATTATCCATCGCAAGGAGAAACAGACCTGCGGTGTCGCCAGCAGGGTTAAGGTTGAGATAGACATCCCCAGTGTCAATAGGGACTTTCGCCTCAAATACCAGATAGCCGTTCAAGGTGCCTGAGGCGCTCTGCGCTCCCGGAACCGGAACAGGGTCAAGAGTAATCCCAGAAGTTATTGGTAGATATAACACCGCATCGGCACCATTGTGATCAACAAAGAACCAGTAGATGCCTTCACAATACGTGGATTCCCATTCTCCGTTATTGTTCTCATCACAGTAGAAGCCAATCAAGTCGCCGTTGTTGCGCGTAGCAGCAAAAGGCAGGGCATAGGCAGAATAGAGAAAGTCAGTATCGTTTTCTCTCCCGTGCATAAACCAGGCTTTTGCCGCATAGGGTCCATAAGGTTTGCCATACCAGCCAAACACATTGGAAAAGTTCATCTCATAGGCACCTGCCCATTCATTAGGTGCAAGATAGCCGTCAATCACCGGCGGATGGACAGTGGTGTTGGAATAAATTGTATCCGATGTTACCAAGACCGGCATCTCGCAGGTGTCATTCCAGGGAACCGAGTCGTTAAAAAGAAAGGTGAAACTGGATATTGTGTAGCCATGCCAGAGCGAGGCATTTGGTGTCCAGTTGTTGACAAACTCAACCTCAATAGAGTCACCAGGAGCAAGCGAATCAAGGAAAACCCCATCGTCATACACAACCCTGCCTGCAGATTCAACCGCAAACATCACCGCAAAACTCTCAGCCCACTCAAGACCGTAGTTCTTCACCAGAACCCGCGGGGTAATCGGGACACCCGGAACAATCTCTGGTGATGCTGGCTCAACAATTCTTGAAACACCGATATCGTATGACGGGGTTACAAGGGCGCCGATATGAAGAGAACCGCCGCTGGAGTAAAATATCCAGCCCATACAGCCGCTGGTAATTGAATTGCCACCAAAAGCATAGGGCATAGAATCTTCAGTTGTCCAGGTCCCGGTTGCCACATTATAGACCTCAACACAGCGTAATGGGGTCCAACCTTGGGCACCACCATAGGCATATATGAATGGTCCTACTGCAGCCAAAGCAAGCCCATGCCTGCCTGTTGGCATTGAGTCCAGAACGCTCCAGCTCATCGTTGAAGGGTCAAATTTGAGGAAGATTTTATTGTCTCGCCAGCCACCAGCATAATAAAGGCAGCCATCATAGGGCGATGTTACCATCTGACCATGACTGGTAACACCGGGTGCGCTTTCCCGTTCCTCCCAGGAATCATCAGGTATACTATAGCGAAAAGTTCTGCCAGGATAATTTGAGCCGAACACAACCAGGATGGAGTCGCCATAATATGCACCGGCAGCACCATAATCAACAACCGGGCAAGGTGATTTTAAAGACCAGGTGTTAGATGTGATATCGTATTCCTGCAGTCTGTCTGCTGGTCCGGGATAGCCACCAGGAATATAAATCTTTTTCAATCGGGGATGGCATACTGCACAGTGATTGGAAGTTGCATAAGGCATTGATTCCAGTTCAACCCAGGAATCGGTTATCAGGTCATAGCGATAGAGATTCTTTAATGGTCTTGAGCCTGAACCGCCCTCCAAGCCGCCCATCAGATAGTGATAACGACCATCAGTGCAGCCCGCAGTCCGCGCTGCCAGAAGAGGAAAATCGGCAAGCCGAACCCACTCCAAAAAGCGCGGTGGGTCTTCTGCTGATTGGCAGGGCGCATTTTCAGGAAAATGACAAACCGCATCATCCGGATATAACGCACTTGATATCTCGGTATCGGCTAAATTGCCTTTTTCTTTTATAAGCCTGAATTCATTGCGCTCCAATGGACTTATAATTCCTGAAACACTGGCAGTAGCCACCAGCAAAAACAAGGGCAGTTTATAACGCATCATACACTCCTCCTGATGCTATTTTATTATACTGAATTTTATTATTTTGTCAAGGAAAAATTTGTAAAAACCGCCCTGCCTTTTAGTCATCAACCCCGGGTTAAAATTGCTTGACATCTTTATTAACAGGTCTATATTGAAATTATGAAAAGGTGGTTAACCCTGCTCGTATCTCTTTTCTTGCTCGCTGCGACAATTTGGGCGCAGGAGACATTGCCTCCGCCGGTTGTTCAGGGCAAGTCTTTTGAGATTCTCGCTAACAGCCGCTATTCGGTCCATTCCGGTTTCACCAGCTCCCTTTCCCGCCAGGTCCTTGCAAACATCCTCTGGGCGATGAGCCGCGCGCCCTCTCTCGGCAGCACCTATCGGGAAATCTATGTTGCCACACCCGAAAATGTCTATCTCTACAACCCGGACAGCCACAACCTTGTTGTCCATCTTGCCGGCAACCACCGCTACAGCGCCAACTCCGCATTTGAGATTGGTATTGCGGTTGAGCGCAATGAGGAGGCGGGTCTGGCAATTCAGGCAGGGCTCCTTGCCGCAGTCTCGTTCTGGGACTCAGCCTCAGGCTCGGTTGCCTCCTGCCCGATGCAATTTGCCACCAACTATGCCAACTCCAACTGGAACCCGAATCACCCGATTTTAATGGTGAATGTTTATGGTCAACGCACCGGCACCGGACTCAAGGACACCTGTGTTGCCCGCTCCTCAGACTCAACCCTGCCTCTGCCTGCCACAACCGGCACCGACACCTTTGAAATCCTCTTGACCGAACTCGCATTTGACACCCTGTTTGACCCGACCAGTCTGCCTTTGTCAGCCATTTCCCAACTCCTCTGGGCTGGTTATGGCGTCACCCCGCATACAACCGCAAATAACCGCCGCGGCACAACCATCCCTTCAGCGGTTGCCAACTACTATCTCACCGGCAGAATCTATCTCGTGATTGACAGCGCGGTTTTCCGCTATCACAACCGCCTGCCACCAGGCACAAACCTCGCCACCAGCGACCACCGCCTGGAACTGGTGGTGAACGGCGACCGCCGGGACTCTTTGCGTCAAGCCTGTGTCCGCCTGCCCCAGACCGCACCGGTCTATATCGTTGTCTGCGTCGGTGACACCACTAACAACTACCCGATGATTGAGGCGGGGTTTGCCGCATTCCAGTTTCTCCTGCAGGCAAAGGCGCTTGACCTCTGCGCATCACTAACCGCCCCCTTGACAACAACCGAGCGGCTCGGTATTAAGAATGCGCTCAACCTGCCCGCAGCAGACCAGCCGGTAATTGTCTTTTCCGCTGGTCAGGCTCCGGTTGGGGTCAAAGAAGAGACGCAGAAAATAAAAAGCGGCTTACGGGTCCGCCAGATTCCGGGTCTGCCGGTTAAAGTTGAACTCTATCTTCCTCATCCTGGAAAGGTTCATCTTACCGTCACCGATTTGGCAGGGCGCAAAATCTCCACCTGGACAGAGGATATTAAAACTCCCGGAGCCCATATTATTGAATGGTCAGGAACCGATGAAACCGGGGCTTTGGTTCCAAGCGGGGTATACATCTGCAAGGTTGAATCTGGAAAAAACTTGGGCAGGACAAGGGTTGTCCTCACCCGCTGATTAATAAAGGGCAAAAATTAACACCCGAGTTTCGGTGTTTTGATATAACTCCTGAAATGTTAAAACCTTGGCGAATTTCTGCCATCCCTTTAGGGTAGGTCCTCCCCACCACCCCCTATCTTGCCAAGAGCCCTAAACCAGTTATAATTTATCCTGAAGGCGGGTCGGACGGTCGCGGTCCCGAAAAGGGGCTGAGGAAAGTCCGGGCACCAAAGGGCAAGGCACTCGTTAAGAGCGAGGCTTCAGATGGGTGACCATCTGGAGACGGAAAGTGTCACAGAAACGATACCGCCCTGATTTTCAGGGTAAGGGTGAAATGGTGCGGTAAGAGCGCACCAGCGGCTGTGGCGACACAACCGTTGGACAAACCCTGCCTGGTGCAAGACCAATATGGGAAGAGGACTTGCCCGGTCCGTTACCATTCCCGGGTGGGTCGCTTGAGGCTGACAGGCAACTGTCGGTCCCAGAGAAATGACCGTCGCCCCAAAAGGGTTCTTAGTTCGTGGTTTTTGGTTCTTGGTTAAACTACGAACCATCAACCATAAACTATGAACTCTTTAGGGGTACAGAACCCGGCTTACAGACCCGCCTTCAATCACCATAAACAATCGGCAATTTGACTTTTCCTAAAATTTCCTTAACATTTAACTTCACAATCAGACAGGATGAATACAAGTGATTAACCTTGAAAAGTTTGTTCTCCCCAACCTGGCCCTGGACATCTCTGAGCCGGTAACACCTGAAGGTCTGTTTCGGCTTGTTGCCGAGCGTTTGGCACAGGAGGGGCTGGTTAAGGACAGTGCGGCACTGGTAAAGGAATTTCAACAAAGAGAGGCGCAGGGTTCAACAGGTGTTGGTCATTCCATCGCCCTGCCCCATGTCAAGAGCGAAAATGTCCGCGAGCCGGTTATTTTGGTTGTCCGGCTGAAAGAACCGATAGACTGGAACGCAATTGACAACGAGCCGGTGCGTCTATTGGTATTTCTCATCGCCCCGGAAAAGGACCGAAACCTTTATCTTGCCCTTCTTGCCGAGGTTGCCCGTGCCTTGAACAACCCCCAGCTGCGCCAGGCAGCACTCAAGGCAGCAGATGCAAAAACCGCTGCCGGTATCATCTCCCGTCCGCCCCATCAGGGTTTTATCAAACGCAACCGCCGGCTGTTTCTCTTCTTCAGCATTGTTGCCCTTTTCTTTGCCGCTGCCCGGCTGGTCTTTCCGCTTATCCGGCTGCCCCAAACCGGCATCTATCAGGAACTCAACTACCTCCGCTTCAACGAACCGGTCTGGCTCTTCCGCCAGGAACTGACAATCACCCTCTTTTTAGCAATGGTCGTTGGGACTTTGCTCTTCTGGCGCTTCCGGGTGGCTATTGCCGCTGCCGCCTTAGGAATACTCTTGATTACGGGCGTGATGGACTTAGAACATACGGTCAGGTTTATGTCCATACCCACAATCCTCTTCATTATGGCGATGATGGTGATTGTCCGCTGGCTGCAGAACATCGGCGTGTTCCGGTTTGTTGTTGTCAAGGCTGTGGAAAAGGTCAAGGGCATCCCCTGGCTTCTGCTTTTGCTCCTGATGGGCTTCTCGGTCCTTTTAGGCGGGTTTGCCGATGAGGTGTCGGCAATCCTTGTCACCTTCGGTCTGGCACTTGAGGTCTCGCGCCGGACAAAGGCACCGCTTGTCCCCTTTCTTCTGTCGTTGGTCTTTGCCACCAATGTCGGCAGCGCCCTGACCTTGGTCGGCAATCCGATTGGCGTCTATATCGCCTTTGCCGGTGGACTGTCATTTGAGGACTTTCTCCGCTGGGCAACACCGGTCTCGGCAATAACCGCAGTTTTCATCGCCATTCTCTGTCTCCTACTTTACCGGCGCTACTTCTTTGGCACCCGCTATGAACTTGACGCCCGGGAACTGGAAAAGGCATCTGGCACCATTGACCCGACAAAACTCCGTGTCGGCATCTTTACCTTCATTACTATCGTCATCCTCATCGCCCTGCATCGCCGGATTGAGGTCTGGCTCAATCTTGGCGAGGGCACTGCACTGGTGGCAAGCGCGCTTGCAGTTACCGGCTTTATCATCTTTTACGAACAGGAAAGAGGACGCACCCTCATTGAACGGGGTATTGACTGGTGGACACTGCTATTTTTTATGTTTCTCTTTGCCAATGCCGCCTGCCTGGAATACTCAGGCGTTACCACCAAATTGGGCTATCTCCTTATGCGCCTTGCCGAAACAATCGCTGGTGCCAATTCCGGTAACCTTGCCCTGCCCGCATCACTCATCTTCCTCTGGCTCTCCGGCATCCTCTCCGGCTTTGTTGACAATCTACCGATTGTCGCCGCGCTCGTGCCCATTGTTAAGGATTTGATCCGCGTCGGTCTGCCCCATGCCAGTATCCTCTGGTGGGCTCTCCTCTTTGGTGGCTGCTTTGGCGGCAACCTGACAATGATTGGCTCAACCGCCAATCTGGTGGCGATTGGCGCATATGAGCGGGCAAGCGGTCAGCACATCAAATTTGCGGAATGGTTCCGGGTCGGGATTGTCGTAACGCTCGTGGCTTTGGTCATTGCCACTACCGCTCTGCTTTTGCAGATAAATCTCGCACCCTGAAGATAAGGAGGCAAGATGTTTGAACGCATTCTCTATATCATCAGTGAGAAGCAGGAGGAGAAACATTTCGTCCTTGACCTTGTTCAGAAACACTCAAGCACCCTGCTTTTGAGCGCACTGACACCTGTCGGGAAATGCCCACCCCCTTTGACCGAAGGTCAAACCCGGCAGGCGCAAAGACAGGAGGAGCATGAACGGCGCTGCTGGCAGGACATCTACCGTTTGGAGGATGAGTTCAAGAAAGCCGGGGTGAAGGCATCGGTGGTTGCGCAACTCGGAACGATAGAGGAACTGCAGTCACTTGTAACCAAGACGCACTCCGACCTATGTATTATCCCCACCAGTGTCCTTGCCGATTATGACTATTCCATCCCTGAGGAACTGTTAGCCAACCTGCCCTGCCAGGTTCTCCTGTTTCCGAGCCAGTAGTAAATTACCAAATCACCGCAAAAGGTTAATAAGACGACCGGACAAAATCTTGACTTTGCAATTCTTTTTGATATAAACTGACAATGCCGCCGATACTACCAGACCATTACTGGCACCTGCCGCCTCCGCCCACTTCAGAAATTCAAACCCTCGCCCGTGCTGCCCAAATCCCGCCTTTGATTGCCACCCTGCTGTACCGGCGGGGGTGTCGAACCGTCAGGCAAATTGAGGAGTTCCTCAACCCGTCACCTGCCCGGCTGAACCGACCCCAAACCCTGCCCGACATCAACATCGCCACCGAGAGAATTATTACGGCGCTTAAGAAAAGGGAGCGCATCCTCATCTATGGTGATTATGATGTTGATGGCATCTGCGGCACCGCCATCCTGGTTTCGGTCCTAAAAAACCTTGGCGGCGATGTTTTTTACTACCTGCCCCATCGTCACAGTGAAGGTTACGGCGTCTCCCCTGCCGGTATCGATTTTGCTATCAAAAACGGCATCCAGCTCCTCATCACCAACGACTGCGGCTCTCTCGACATTAACACCATCGCGCTGGCAAATCGTGCCGGTATCGATGTCATCGTTACCGACCACCACGAACCCGGCGCGCTTCACCCCCCTGCACTGGCATTTGTCAACCCAAAACGCAGCGACTCCTCCTATCCATTCCGCGAACTTGCCGGTGCCGGTGTTGCCTTTAAACTTGCCTGGAGCCTACTTGCTGCCTGCAACCGCACCAAAGAGGAACTGACCGCTCTACTTGACCTTGTTGGTTTGGGAACCATCGCCGATGTGGTTCCGCTTGTGGATGAAAACCGTATCATCGCCCGGCTCGGGCTTGCCGCGCTCAAGGCGAGCAACCGTTTGGGCATCAGGGCGCTTTTTGCCACCAGCCGCTTAAACCCCAAAGCCCTTACTACCCGGGATATCACCTTTGGACTCGCCCCCCGTATCAATGCCGCAGGCAGGATCGGTCATGCCCAAACCGCACTGAAACTGCTATTAACTGAAGACGAGGCGGCGGCGACTCAATTGGCCAGCGAACTGGAAAGGTTAAACCGAGCCCGCCAAGAGATTGAAGAGACAATCTTTGCCGATGCCTTAAGGATAGTTGACGCCGAAAAAAAATATGACCGCCGGGTTATAGTTATTGGTCAGGAGGGGTGGAACGAAGGGGTTATCGGCATCGTTGCCGCCAAACTGGTGGAAAGGTTCTGGCACCCCTGCATTATGATTTCACTGCGCGGTGAGACCGGCAAAGGTTCAGGACGCTCGGTCACCGGCTTCAACCTCTATGAGGCGCTCCGCTCAACCCAAAAATACCTCTCTGCCTTTGGTGGGCACCGATACGCTGCCGGACTCCTGCTGCCCGCGGAACACCTCCCACCCTTTGAGGAGGCAATCAACGAGTTTGCCGCAAATATGCCCGCAGAGATTTTTGAGCCAACACTGCACATCGAAGCCCAAGCCGAATTAAGCGAAATCAACCCCCAACTCCTCCACCACCTTGCCAAACTCCAGCCATTCGGTCCTGACAACCCTGAACCAATATTTGCCACCACCGGACTGGAGGTGGTTGGTTATCCCCGCCGGATAGGAAAGGACAAAGGGCATCTGAAATTCAAGGTGCGCTCAGGAGATACCGTGTTAGCCGCTATCGCCTGGGGCAGAAGCGACGAGATTCTCAACCTCCAGATAGGTAAACCCGGACGCCTTGATATCTGTTACACCCTCACCTCGGACAACTATAACGGCAGAAACCAGCCGCAGTTAAATGTCCTTGACCTGAAATCAAATACCCAGGGATAATAATCACCCCGGGGATGGTCCCCGGGACGCTCCCCTACATCATACCAAGGGGCTAAGTTGTTAGGAAATGGCGAATGCTACCAGCGATAATGGGCAAAGGCGCGGTTGGCTTCCGCCATCTTGTGGGTATCCTCCTTCTTCTTGAACGCCGCACCCTGCTTTTTACTGGCGTCGATCAACTCAGCGGCAAGCCGTTCAATCATTGTGTATTCACCCCTTGAACGCGCCGCCTCGATCAGCCACTTAATTGCCAGCGCATCACGGCGCCTGGGTGGCACCTCCATCGGAATCTGATAGGTGGCGCCCCCAACACGCCTCGGTCTGACCTCAAGAACCGGCTTGACATTGTTAATCGCCTTCTGGAACAGGGCATACCCATCCTCACCTGCCCGCTGCTCCGCCAGTGCCAGCGCCTCATAAAATATCCGCTGGGCAACGGTCTTCTTTCCATCCCACATCAACTTGTTGATAAACTTTGCGACCAGGACCGAATTGTACTTCTGGTCGGGCGCGACGGTGTGGAGCTTATACTTCCTACGCCTGGGCATAATTACTCCTTAACTCGCCTGCGGTTTTGGTCGCTTGACCCCGTACTGACTGCGCGCCTGTTTCCGTCCCTCAACGCCGGTGCAGTCATAAACCCCCCGCACCACATGGTAGCGGACACCAGGCAGGTCCTTGACCCTGCCCCCGCGCACCAACACAATTGAGTGCTCCTGGAGATTATGACCCTCCCCGGGAATATAGGCGGTAACCTCATAACCGGAGGTCAAACGCACCTTACACACCTTGCGCAACGCCGAGTTGGGCTTCTTCGGTGTGGTGGTATAAACCCGAGTGCAAACCCCTCGCTTCTGGGGATTGCCTTTCAAAGCCGGGGTCTTGGACCGGCTCCGCACCTTTCTCCTCGGTCTGCGCACAAGTTGATTAATTGTTGGCATTTCCACTCCTTTCCAAATTATCCTCTGCCAGCGGGTCTGGCATTATGCCGCCTCCTGCTCTTCCTTCTTGACCTCCTCACTCACAAGTTTTATCCGGCTGAACTCCCGGAAACCGGTTCCCGCCGGAATCAACCTGCCGACAATAACATTTTCCTTCAGACCGCGCAACTTGTCCTCCCTACCCTGAATCGCCGCCTCCGAGAGCACGCGGGTGGTCTCCTGGAATGAGGCGGCAGAGAGGAAACTCTCGGTCAACAGCGCTGCCCGGGTAATGCCCAACAATATCGGCTGATAACTTGCCGGCTTGAGCCCCTCTTTTAAAAGCCGCTCGTTCTCCTCCAGCACCCGCCGCCGCTCAACAATCTCACCCTCAATAAAGTTGGAGTCACCCGGATCCTCAATCTTCACCTTCCGCAGCATCTGCCTGACAATGATGGAGATGTGCTTGTCATTAATCTTGACCTTCTGCAAACGGTACACTGCCTGAATCTGGTTTGTTAAAAACTCCTGAACCGCCAGCCAACCCTTGACCTTTAACACATCATGGGGGTCAACCGAACCCTCACACAGTTTATCACCAGCCTTGACAGTGTCCCCGGTCTGGACCAAAAGGAATTTGCCGTAGGGGATTTCATACTCCTTGACCGCGCCCCCCTCAGATATGACCCGCACCAGCCGCTTCCCCTCTTTAGGCTCACCGACCTCAACCGTCCCATCAATTTCGGAGATAATCGCTGGTGACTTGACCCGTTTTGCCTCAAAGAGCTCGGCAACCTTGGGCAGACCACCGGTAATATCGCGGGTGCGCGCCATTTCGCGCAAAAGCCGCGCGAGGACATCGCCGGTCTTGACCTCTTGCCCGTCCTCGACCACCAGATAGACACCCGCGGGCAAGGGATGGGTATCCACAACCTTGCCCTTTTCTCCGACCACCTCCAGCATCGGGTGCAGTTTCCTTGCCCGGTCCTCAACAATGATACGCTGCATCCGCTCTGAGCGCTCATCAATGTCTTCACGCAGGGTTCTTCCCACCTCAATATCCCGAAATCTGACCCTCCCGCTGGCACGGGCAAGCAAGGGAATCGAGTAAGGCTCCCATTCAAACAGCACCTCCCCCTCCTTCACCTCTTGTCCATCACCCACCCGGACTATCGCACCGGCAGGTACAGTAAAAGGCACAGCCCGGTCCGCCCCGGTCAGAACTATCCTACCCTGCTCAAGTGTGGTCATCTCACCGTCACTGCGCCTGGAGACCTTCAGACCTTCAAATTTGATTGTCCCTTTAAACCGGGCGGTCGCCTTGGTCTGTTCTGCAACGCGTGACGCCACACCACCAACATGGAAGGTCTTTAATGTCAACTGCGTGCCAGGTTCACCAATTGACTGGGCGGCGATGATACCCACCGCCTCGCCAATCTCAACTGCTCTACCGGTCGCCATATTTCTGCCATAGCACTTGACGCATAAACCCGTAGGTGCCTCACAGGTTAAAACCGACCGCACCCGCACCATCTCAATACCGCAGTCTTCAATCTCCTCTGCCGCCTTGTCGGTGATCTCCTCGCCGGCGCGAACCAGAACTTCCCCGGAGATAGGGTTGACGATGTCGTCAAGGGCGAACCTGCCGGCGATGCGCTCGCTTAAGGGCTCGATGATGTCCCCACCCTCACGGAGTGCCGTTACCTCCTGACCAACAATCGTGCCACAATCCTCCATTGTAATCACCACGTCCTGAGCAACATCAACCAGTCGCCTGGTAAGATACCCTGCCTCAGCAGTCTTTAAAGCGGTATCTGTCAATCCCTTGCGCGCCCCATGGGTGGAGATAAAGTATTCCCACACCGAAAGCCCTTCCCGGAAAGAGGATTTTATCGGGGTCTCAATTACCTCTTCACCTACGGTCCGACGCTGAGGCTTTGCCATCAGTCCGCGCATTCCGCCTAATTGTGCCGCCTGGGTACGAGAACCCCTCGCTCCCGAGTCTATCAGGATATAGACCGGGTTGAACCCCTCCTGGTCCTGACGGAGACACTCCATCAGCGCCTCTTCCACCTCGGCAGTGGCCAATGTCCAGGTATTGACAATCTTATTGTATTTTTCCGATTCGGTCATTAGGCCTTGGCTATATGCCCGATACACCTTGCGCGCCTCTTCATCGCTACGCTCAAGAATCTTTTCCTTCTCTTTAGGGACAATCACATCCTCCATACCGATCGAGAGCCCGGAAACGGTCGCCATCTCAAAGCCCAGGTCCTTTAAGTCATCCAAAAGTTTCACCGTGGCGCTCATCCCTAATGTGCGCACGCACCGGTCGATCAAACCAATCAACTTGTCTTTAGGCACCACCTCATTGACGAACCGCAACTCTTCGGGCAGCACATCGTTGAAGATGACCCTGCCAACGGTCGTCAGAAGCCGCTCCTTCCGCCACCAGAAATTTATCCAGTCGTGGATGGCCAGTTCACCTAAATCATACGCGGACCTAACATCGGCGAAATCAGAAAACGAGGGTAGCGCAGCAACAGCAGATGAACGCCGAGCCTCGTTCCTCGGTCGTTCTTTCGTAAGCCAGTAAATCCCCGCCACCACATCCTGGGACGGCACCATCAAAGGTTTCCCATGAGCAGGTGAAAGGATGTTATTAGGTGCAAGCATTAAAACCGCCGCCTCAAGGATACCCTCAGGCGTCACTGGAATATGAACCGACATCGTGTCACCGTCAAAATCGGCATTGAATGGCGGACAAACAAGCGGATGAATCCCAATCGCCCGGTGTTCGGAAAGAATCGGATAAAAAGCCTCGATCGACACCCGGTGAAGGGTAGGTGCTCGGTTCAAAAGAACTGGGTGGTCACGCGTAACCTCCTCTAACACCTCCCAGACCTCAGGTGCCTCCTTACGGTACATCGCCTTCGCCCCCCGCTCGCTGTCAGCCAGTTTTTTCTCCTCCAAGCGCCTTAGTATCATTGGCTTAAAGAGCTCCAACGCCATCTCTTTAGGAAGGGAGCACTGGTGAAGCTTCAACGTGGGGTCAACAACAATAACGGACCTACCCGAATAATCCACCCGCTTTCCCAAGAGGTTACGCCTAAACCTACCCTGCTTGCCCCGGAGCGCCTCACAAAGCGATTTTAAAGGTCTATTAGCCCTGCCTCTCACAGGCTTGGGTCTGGACTCGTTAGAGAATAAAGCGTCAACCGCATCCTGAAGCATCCGCTTCTCATTCTTCAGGATAATCTCCGGAGTTCTGATGGACATTAAATGACGCAACCGATTGTTCCTGACGATAACCCGCTTATAAAGGTCATTTAAATCGGAGGTGGCATAACGTCCCCCCTCCAAAGGGACGAGCGGACGCAAATCAGGTGGAATCACCGGGAGGACATCAAGTATCATCCACTCCGGTCTTGCACCAGAATTCCTGAAGGCCTCCACAACCCTCAGCCGGCGCAAAAGACTAAACCTCCTTGAACTTTCGTGCTTAATTCTTGCTCGTAACTCCGCAGCCAAGTCATCAAGTTCAATTGACCTCAACAACTCCTTTAGCGCTAGCGCGCCAGTCTCTGCCTTAAAGCCTTCGTACCGCTTGATATCCCTTGCCTCACGGAACTCCTCCTCTCCAATCAACTCCTTCCTCTTATAAGGACTCTGCCCCGGCTCAATAACCACATAAGCCTCATAATTCAAAACAGTTTCCACCTCATTAATGGACATATCCAAGATGAGCCCAATCTTTGATGGCGGCACCTGATAAAAAAGCGTATGCGCCACCGGGACGACCAACTCAATATGCCCCATCCAATACCGCCTCACCTGGGAACTTGTTACCTCAACACCACAACGGTCGCAAACAATCCCCTTATACCGAACCTTCTTATACTTACCGCAATTACACTCATAATCCCTTACCGGACCAAAAATCCGCTCGCAAAAAAGACCGTCACGCTCGGGCTTCTGAGTCCGGTAATTAATTGTCTCCGGTTTCAAAACCTCCCCATTTGACCAGCTGCGAATGGTCTCCGGGGAGGCAATCCGGAGCCTTAAAGAATCAAAATCGTAAACAAAATCCCGCTCACTACTCATTCTTATCCCCCCAGTTACTAGCTCCTATTTTGTGGTTGATTAAACCAAGAGCCATGAAGCCAATACTAAGAACTAAAAACCATAAACCATTAACCAATTTTACCCCTTCTTTTCCCTCTCCGCTACCAGCTCAAGCCCCAATCCCTGCAACTCCTTTACCAAGACCCAAAATGATGCTGGCGCCTTAGGTCGTGGAGGGTTCTTCCCCCTTACCAAAGCGTCGTAAAGCGCGCTCCTACCCTCAACATCGTCTGACTTTATCGTCAACATCTCTTGAAGAGCGTGTGCCGCCCCATACGCCTCCAAAGCCCAAACCTCCATCTCCCCGAACCGCTGTCCGCCAAATTGCGCCTTCCCCCCAAGTGGCTGCTGCGTAATGAGCGAATACTTGCCTGTTGACCGTGCGTGAATCTTGTCGTCAACCATATGAATCAATTTCATCATATACATCACACCCACCGTTACTTTCCCCTTGAAACGTTCCCCAGTTCTACCATCATAAAGCACCACCTTACCATCCTCGGGCAAACCAGCCCGGCGCAATTCCTCCTTAATCTCATCTGGTGTGGCACTCTCAAAAACTGGACATACCGCCTGATAACCTAAAACCTTCGCCGCCCAGCCCAGATGCGCCTCCAACACCTGCCCCAGATTCATGCGCGATGGCACCCCTAATGGGTTAAGTACCATATCCACTGGCACACCTCTTAATTCCCGTATCGTCTCGCTGCTTTCCCCGTCAACCCCGATGTAAGGCATATCCTCCACCGGCAGAATCTTGGAAACCACACCTTTGTTACCATGCCTTCCAGCCATCTTGTCACCCACCGACAATCTCCGCTTCTGGGCGATGAAAATTGTGACCGAGCGCAACACCCCATGCGGAAGTTCATCGCCCCGCGCAATTCGTTCCTCTTCTGCCCGTTTTTCCTCTTGTGCCCGTTTTAGTAGTGAATCGTATTCATTGAGAACGGTTTTTATCTGCTCTTGGAGCCGCGGATTGGAAACAAGTTGTTCAAAGTTGGTAATCTGGGAAAACTCTTCAGAGGTGAGGAACTGGTCATCCATTATCTGTCCGCCTTTGTGGATAATTTTCCCACGGGCGGTCTTGGCATTGGCAGCGGCTTTGTGGCCGCGGAGGATTGAGCGGAGTTTTTCGTCACGGCGGAGGATGTAGAACTGTTTCTTCATTTCGTAACGCTGTTGGGCTTGGTCTAAAAGCTCTTTTTCGAGGCGGCGAGTTAACGGGTCCGAAAGTTTCTTGGAAAGGATCCGGCGGTCAATGACTGTACCGAATACCCCTGGTTCGACACGAAGGGACGTGTCTCTGACATTCGCCGCTTTTTCACCAAAGATTGCCCTAAGGAGCCTTTCTTCCGGGGTGTATTCGGTTTCGCCTTTGGGCGTGATTCTGCCAACAAGGATATCTCCAGGACCAACCTCAGCGCCAATGCGGATAATGCCAAATTCGTCTAAGTTTTTTAGTTCCTCTTCAGTGGCACCCGGGATATCGCGGGTTATCTGTTCCGGTCCCAACCGGGTCTCACGCGCCTGGATTTCAAATTCAAGAATAGAGATGGATGTATAGGCATCCTGTTTTAAAAGCTCTTCGGAGATGACAATGGCATCCTCGTAGTTATAGCCGCGCCAGGGGATAAATGCAACCAAGACATTTCTCCCTAATGCAAGTTGCCCATCATCAGTTGCAGGCCCATCTGCCAATAGGTCGCCCTTTTTGACAGCGTCGCCAGCACGAACAACTGGGCGCTGATTTAAACAGGTGTATTGGTTGGATTTGCGGAATTTGGTTAGTTTGTGCTCTACCAAACCCTGCTCAGTGCGAATCACAATCGAACGGGCATCCACCTTGGTTACTACCCCATCCTCTTGTGCCAAAACAACCGCCCCCGATTCTTGGGCAAATTTAGTTTCCACCCCGGTTGCCACTAAAGGCTTCTCCGGTAAAAGTAACGGCACCGCTTGGCGTTGCATGTTTGCACCCATGAGCGCCCGGTCAGCGTCGTCATGTTCCAGAAACGGAATCAGCACGGTTGAAGGTGCAAACAGTTGTTTTGGTGAAACATCCATAAAGTCAACCTGGTCGGGCGGTACAACCACGACATCGCCACGCCGCCGACAGATGATTTCATTTTTGATGAATCTTCCATCAGGTCCTAATTCTGTTGTTGCCTGAGCGATGGTGTAGCGGTCTTCCTCTTCGGGTGTAAGATAAACCTCTTTGCCTTTGCCCATTATCACCCTGCCCTGTTCCACCCGCCAGTAAGGTGTGGAGATGAAGCCATAATGGTCTATGCGCGCATAGGTGGAAACTGTAGCGATCAAACCAATATTCGGTCCCTCTGGAGTCTCAATAGGACAGATTCTCCCGTAATGAGAGTAATGGACATCACGGACTTCAAATCCGGCTGTTTCCTTTGTCAACCCACCAGGTCCCAAGGTAGAAACCCGGCGTTTATGGGTAAGTTCGGCAAGGGGGTTGGTCTGCTCCATAAACTGGCACAACTGGCTTGAGGTGAAAAACTGCATTATCGCATTGGCAACAACACGGCTGTTAATCAACTCCTGTGGCACCAACTGGCTTTCGTCAATAAAGGCGGCGCGCTCCCTAATATTCTGGGTAAGTTGTGCCAGTGCCGCCCGAAACTGATTTTCCAACAGTTCCCCCACACGTTTTACCCGCCGGCTGGCAAGATGATCAACGTCATCGGTCTGGTAGCGGATTCGTTCTGCAGTTGGTTTGTAGCCGGATTTGTTTAAAAGCTGCTCGGCGCGGACCCCGCTCTCCTCGGTCTTGAAGACGAGTTCCAGTTCATCACGCTGTTCATAGAAAAACTCCGCATCAGGTTCCAAACCCTCACTTTTCAAAACACTGAGAATCGAGGACCGAATGTCGTCTTCGCTCATCCGGATGCGGAGGACATATAGTTGAGCGTCAGCGGAAAGTTTAAGAAGTTTGTCAATGATGGCAAATATGTCATCCGGCTGTAACCGAGAGCCATCGGGCGCTGCCTTAAGCATCAAACTCTGGTTGAGTTTATACCTTCCCACCGCCCCTAAATCAAAGCGCCGTTGGTCAAAGAGCATCCCGAGAATCAGCACCTCTGCCACCTCAATTGAATGGGGCGCAATCGAACGCAGCCGATAGTAGATGCGTTTAATCGCATCCTCTTTGGAAGTAGAGCGGTCTGCTCGGAGGGTATTTATTATGATGTCCAGACCGGGCTGTCCTTGAGATACAACCGGTGCCTGAGTAACTCCTTTTGATGCAAGGAATTCCACCACCGCTTCGCTCAACCTCTCACCCGCTCGGGCTAATACCGCCTGAGGCTCCGGAACGTCCCCTGAACCCTCCCGGATATCCTCAGCAAGGACCTCACCCGGTCTTAGATGTTGGGTCTCCACCTTAAAGAGCTTGCGGAGAATATCAGCATGGGTATAACCAAGCGCCCGTAGAAAGGTTGCTGCCGAGAGCCTCTTTTTACGGTCAAGGATAACTAAAAGGGTCTGATTCTTATCAACCACCAGTTCAAACCACGCCCCACGTAATGGCACAAGCAGCGCGGAAATCTCCTCCCCTTCGCGCGAGAAGTAAACACCGGGCGATCGATGCAGTTGACTGACAACAACCCGCTCAACACCGTTAATGATGAATGAACCATTCGCGGTCATCCACGGGAGCTCGCAGAAATAGACCTCCTGTTCAACAACATCCTTGATGCTACCCGCCTCTCTCCCGAAGCCGTGCCTGACCAGGCGGAAAACCACCTTCAATGGGAGGGCGTAGGTCGTGCCCCGGGCAATCGCCTCCTCCGGCGAATATCTCGGCTCACCCAGTTCGTAACGAACATACTCAAGACGAAAGTTCTTGTGCTCATCAACAATGGGAAACATCTCCCGGAATATTCCCTCAAGTCCCACAGGTCGCCGCTGCTCTGGAGAAATCTGGTGCTGGGTAAACTCCGAAAAAGACTCCCGCTGCAGTGATAACAGATTGGGAATATCAAGGTGCAACCGAATTTTACCAAAATCCTTTATCTTCATAGGCTTGCGTGTTTAGTTTTTGGCGCTTGCTTCATAAAGCACATAAACCAAAAACTATTTTATCTCCACCTTTGCACCGACCTCCTCTAACTTCGCCTTAAGGCGCTCCGCCTCTTCCCGGCTTACATTCTCCTTTATCACACTCGGGGTCTTTTCAATTATATCCTTTGCCTCTTTCAAACCCAACTGCGTCAAAGCGCGCAACTCCTTTAACACCTGGATTTTTTTGTCCCCCACCGCAACTAATGTTACCGTAAATTCGGTCTTTTCCTCTGCCTTGGTCTCGGTGCCAGCACCGCTACCAGCCGCCTGGGGTGCAGCCACACCACTGGCAAACACCGGCGCGCTGATGCCAAACTTGTCTTTTAGTTGTTTGACAAGGGTAGCGAGTTCTGTAACGGTCAAACCCTCTATCGTAGAGATTAACTCCTGAACCTTATCCTCTGACATTATTTCCTCCTTGGTTCTTTCTTAAAACTCATCCAAATCAAGCTTAGAAGCAGCAATTCTATTCCTTAAGCACCCTGTTGGGATTGCGGGCGCCTTTGCATCTCTTCAAAAACCCAGACAAGTTCCCCCAAAAGCCCCTCAAGCACGCCCAAAAGTTCGGCAATTGGACTCATAAGCACCCCTACCAACTGGGTGCGGAGCTCATCCTTTGTCGGCAGATTAACAAGGAAATCAAACCGTTCTGCCGGATAAATGGTCTTCTCTAAATAGGCACCCTTGAATTTGAGACTGGGGAAATTCTTCAAAAGCCTTGCCGGTGCCACCGCGTCATCCTCGGCAAAGATAACCGATGTTGGCCCCTTAAGTATCGTTTCAATATCTTCCGGCACACCGCATTCCTCCAGGGCTCGGAGCGCCAGTTGATTCTTAACAACCTTTACCTTAAGCCCCTGCGCTCGCGCGGTGCGACGCAAATCATTAAAATCATTAGCAGGAACACCGGTAAAGTCCACGAAATAAATTGCCTCAGACCGCTTAATTCTTTCCTTTAACTCTTCAATCACCTTAACTTTTTCTGCCTTACCCATATTACACCTCCCGCTTGGCGGTCTCAGAAAACTCCTTGGGATCAATACGAACACCAACACCCATCGTGGATGACAACACCACCTTGCGGATAAACTGACCCTTAGCAGTAGCCGGCCTATTCCTCATCAACTCGCGAATGAATGTCTGGATATTCTCAATCAGTTGCTGAGGTTGGAATGAAACCTTGCCCACGACCGCATGGACATTGCCAGTTTTGTCATTCCGGTAATTAATCCTCCCTGCCTTAAGTGCCTTAATTGCCGCTCCAATTTCGAATGTGACCGTCTGTGTTTTAGGCGACGGCATTAACCCTTTCGGACCCAAAATCTTACCCAATCTTCCCACCGCTGCCATCGTGTCTGGTGTCGCCACCGCCACATCAAAGTCGGTCCAGCCCGAGCCTATCTTTTCAATCAAATCCTCAAAGCCAACATAATCGGCACCGGCCGCCTGCGCCTCATCCACCTTATCACCTTTGACAAACGCCAAAACCCTCACCTTTTTGCCGGTTCCGTGAGGTAAACTCACTGTACCTGCCACCGCCTGTTCCTGTTTTTTGGGGTCAATCCCAAGCCGTACCGCCACCTCCACCGACTCATCAAACTTGGCATTGGCATTCTCTTTAACCAGTCGGACCGCCTCCGCGAGGGAGTAACTTTTAAGCCGATCAACCTTCTCACGCAGCGCCCGGTAACGCTTGCTGTGGCGTTTGTTTACCGCTTTCTGTTCAACACCCATCGCCTGCTCTCCTCTCTATTTATCCTCAACAGTCAAGCCCATCTGCCGGGCTGTTCCTTCGATAATCTTCATAGCACCCTCAATATCAGCGGCATTAAGGTCCTTCATCTTCTTTTGTGCAATCTCACGGATCGCTGCACGAGTAACCACACCAACCTTTGCCCTGTTAGGCTCAGCCGACCCCTTTGCCAGACCTGCCGCCTGTTTCAAAAGCACCGATGCCGGTGGGCTCTTGGTCACGAAAGTAAACTTCCGGTCGGAATAAATTGTCAAAACTACCGGAATCAGCATGCCCGGCGGCTCCTTCTTCGTCGCCTCATTGAAAGCACGAATGAACTCGGCAATGTTAACTCCGTGTTGACCAAG